>CAMWUB010000047.1 GCA_947177345.1 uncultured Ruminococcus sp.
CCACCCCAGACACCTCCTCGCTGCCGCGGGACTTTTTCTAGTTGTAGTAGTTGTTGTTGTTGTAGTAGTTGTAGTAGTGGTTGTTGTTGTAGTAGTTGTAGTTGTTGTGGTAGTAGTTGTTGTGGTAGTTGTGGTAGTAGTTGTTGTTGTATCAGCCTCAACTATGATAGCACCGTCAATTGTTATGATGTTCTTAGTAATGTCAAAACCGTTTTCGTCACTTGCGAAAAGTTCCGAAATCTTTACAGGATATGTGCCGTTCTTGCAGTCTTCAGGAACAGTAAATGTAAATGTAATCATTACTTCTCCGTCTGCTGCTGCAACGCCTGCACCTGTAATGCTTGCGAATGCATATTCATTTGTCTTGTCATTTGTAATAAGGTCGTTTCCGTAAGGTTTACCTTCTGCCTTATCGTAAATGATAGGTGAATCTGCCTTTACTACGAAATTAGCACCGCTTACAGGGAGTTTAGAACCATTCGGGTCTTTTACAGACATTTCAAGAGTTACTGTCTCGCCTGGTTTAGCCTTTACAGTAGTAATCTGCCAGATGATACCACCTGAAACAGGTGTAACTGTAGTAGTTGTTGTAGTAGTAGTTGTTGTTGTAGTTGTAGTTGTTGTTGTTGTAGTTGTGGTTGTTGTCGGAGCTGATGTTGTAGTTGTTGTTGTTGCAGAACCGCTTGTAGTTGTTGTAGTTGTCGGAGCTGATGTTGTAGTTGTTGTTGTTGTTGCAGAACCACTTGTTGTAGTTGTAGTAGTTATTGTTGTGGTTGTTTTATCTGCTTCAACGATGATAGCACCGTCAATTGCTGTTATCTGCTTGGTAATGTCAAAACCGTTAGCGTCACTTGCGAAGAGGTCAGAAATCTTTACAGGATATGTGCCGTCTTTGCAGTCTTCCGGTACTGTGAATGTGAATGTAATCATTACATCGCCGTCTGCTGCTGCAACGCCTGCACCCTTAGCACTTGCGAATGCATATTCATTTGTCTTGTCATTAGCAACGAGTGTATTTCCGTATGGCTTACCTTCTGCCTTATCGTAAACGATAGGTGAATCTGCCTTTACTACGAAATTAGCACCGCTTACAGGGAGTTTAGAACCATTCGGGTCTTTTACAGACATTTCAAGTGTAACTGTTTCGCCTGGTTTAGCGTGTACAGTAGTAATCTGCCAGATAACGCCACCGGAAACTGGTGTAACTGTTGTAGTTGTAGTAGTTGTTGTTGCTACTGTAGTAGCAGTTGTAGTAGTTGTTGTGACTGAAGCCTTTGTAGTAGTTGTAGTTTTCGGAGCTTCAGTAGTTGTAGTTGTTGTTGCAGAACCGCTTGTTGTAGTTGTAGTAGTTGTTGTTATAGTTGTAGTTGTAGTTGTTTTATCTGCTTCAACGATAATAGCACCGTCAACTGCTGTTATGTTCTTAGTAATGTCAAAACCGTTAGCGTCACTTGCGAAGAGGTCAGAAATCTTTACAGGATATGTGCCGTCTTTGCAGTCTTCCGGTACTGTGAATGTGAATGTAATCATTACATCGCCGTCTGCTGCTGCAACGCCTGCACCCTTAGCATTTGCGAATGCATATTCATTGGTCTTGTCGTTTGCAACGAGAGTATTGCTATAAGGTTTACCTTCAGCCTTGTCATAAACGATAGGTGAATCTGCCTTTACTACGAACTGTGCACCACCTACAGGAAGTTTTGAACCGTTCGGGTCTTTTACTGCCATTTCAAGAGTTACTGTTTCGCCTGGTTTAGCGTGTACAGTAGTAATCTGCCAGATGATACCACCGGAAACTGGTGTTACTGTTGTAGTAGTTGTAGTTGTTGTAACTGTAGTTGTCGGTGCAGATGTTGTTGTGGTTGTTGTAGTTGTGGAAGTTGTTGTCGGAGCTGATGTTGTCGTGGAAGTTGTTGTTGGAGCTGATGTTGTTGTTACAGGTGCTGAAGTTGTTGTAGTTGTGGTTGTAGCACTTGCTGTAGTAGTTGTTGCAGAAGAAGTTGTAGTTGTAGTCTTTTTCTTGATGTTGATAGCACCGTCAATAAGATGTACACTTTCAGTAATATCAATACCGTTAGTATCTGAAATGAAAGCGTCAGCCCATGTTACAGGATACTTGCCGTCTGCACAATCCTCAGGAACTTTGAATGTAAGTGTGAGTACTGTTGCACCGTTGTCTGCTGCAACACCTGAACCTATTGTCTGTGCAAATGCATATTCATTTGTCTTAGCATTTTCAACTATTGTAGCGTCGTAAGCATCTGAACCCTTTGAACTGTCATAAACAATCGGGTCTGTTCCCCTGATAATGAACTGAGCACCAGCTACAGGAAGTTTATTATTCTTTTCGTCGTTTACAACGACTTTCATTTCAACTGTGTCACCAGGTTCAGCATCTACTTCAGGAATTACCCATGAAATACCACCATTCGGAACAACAGTTATAGAACCAGGAAGTAATGTAATCTGGTCTGTTATGTCGAGACCGTTTGTATCAGAAATGAATGCTTCTGACCATGTTACAGGATACTTGCCAGGCTTTGTAGGAGCTGTATACTTGATTGTGATAACCTTAGCACCGTTAGCAGCAGCAACGCCCTTGCCCTGTCCCTGTCCGAATGCAAATTCATTTGTTTCCTTGTTGTTTACAATTGAAGAATCATAAGCAGTTGAACCATCAACTGAAACAAATTCAGCAGTATCAGCAGTAATCTTGAACTGTGCACCAGCTACTGGAAGTGCTGAACCAGCTTCGTCGATTACTAAAACGTCCATAGTAACTTCTTCACCAGGATGTGCGGTTACTTCAGGAATATCCCATGTTATCGGCCCTTTTGCAGCACCAATTGATTCAACTGTGATTGAACCAGGAAGAAGTGTAATCTGGTCTGTTATGTCGAGACCGTTTGTATCAGAAATGAATGCTTCTGACCATGTTACAGGATATGTGCCGGGAGCTGTAGGAGCTTTATACTTAAGTGTTATAACCTTAGCACCGTTAGCAGCTGCAACGCCTTTGCCCTGTCCCTGTCCGAATGCAAATTCATTTGTTTCCTTGTTGTTTACAACTGAAGAATCATAAGCAGTTGAACCGTCAACTGAAATAAATTCAGCGGTATCAGCATTGACTTTGAACTGTGCACCAGCTACTGGAAGTGCTGAACCAGCCTCATCAATTACTAAAACGTCCATAGTAACTTCTTCGCCAGGCTTAGCAGTTACTTCAGGAATATCCCAGGTTATTTCACCCTGAGCTTCAACTGTGATTGAACCAGGAAGGAATGTAATCTGGTCTGTTATGTCGATACCGTTTGTATCAGATACAAACTCTTCTGACCATGTTACAGGATACTTGCCCGGAGTTGTAGGAGCGGTATATGTAAGAGTTATTACCTTAGCACCATTGGAAGCGGCAACACCCTTACCCTGACCCTGTCCGAATGCAAATTCATTAGTAGCCTTATTGTTTACAACTGAAGAATCATAAGCAGTTGAACCTTCAACTGAAACGAATTCAGCAGTATCAGCAGTAATCTTGAACTGTGCACCGGCTACCGGCAGTGCTGAACCAGCTTCATCAATTACTACAACGTCCATAGTAACTTTTTCGCCTGGTTTAGCGATTACTTCAGGAATATCCCAGGTTATATCACCCTGTGCAGCGACTGTTATAGAACCCGGAAGAAGTGAAATTTTATCTGTAATATCCTGACCGTTTGTATCAGAAATGAATGCTTCTGACCATGTAACAGGATATACACCAGGGGTTGTAGGAGCGGTATATGTAAGGGTTATTACCTTAGCACCGTTTGCGGCTGCTACGCCTTTACCCTCACCCTGTCCGAATGCAAATTCATTTGTTTCCTTGTTGTTTACGACAGAAGAGCCATAAGCTGTTGAGCCGTCAACTGAAACAAATCCGGCATTATCAGCATTTACCTTGAACTGTGCACCAGCTACAGGAATTGCCGAATTACCGTCATCAATTACGACAACGTCCATTGTAACAGTTTCACCAGGAAGTGCGGTTACTTCCGGAATATCCCAGGCAATTTCGCCGTCGTAAGTTTCGTCGATAATTATAGCACCGTCAACGGCTTTCACCTTATCTGTAATATCCTGACCGTTTGTATCACTTACAAAGAGGTCACTCCATGTAACAGGATACTTGCCAGCCGTGATATTTTCAGGGATAGTATATTCAACTGATACAATAACTTCATTATTCTTAGCAGTTGAACCCTCACCCTTACCGTGTCCGAATGCGATTTCATTTTTATTTGAAACAAGTGAAGATGATGCATTATAAGCATTACCACCAGTTGCCTTAGGCTGTCCGATAGAATCACTTGCTTTGAGTAAGAACTGTGAACCTGCAACAGCAAGGTCAGAATCACCGCTTACTACAACATCAAGCTTTACAGTCTCGCCCTTCTTTGCGTGAACTTCAGGAATAACCCATGAAGCACTTCCGGAAGCCGGAGCAGGTGGAGCTGTTGTTGTAGTTGTTGTTGTTGCCTGTTCATTTACAGTAGTAGTTGTTGTTGTTGTTGCTGAACTTCCGGCAGAAGCTTTAGTTGTTGTAGTTGTTACAGCCGTTGTAGCGGTAGTAGTTGTTGCAGCTGTTGTAGCTGTAGTATTTCCAGCATCTCCGATAGCAATATAACCAGGAATTACAGAGATAGGAATATTCTTCTTATCAGCGTCTGTAACAAAAAGGTCTCTTGTCGGGTCAAGTGATACTTCGTAAAGACCATCCGGAACACCTGTTGGGTCAAGATAAAGACTTGCTACAATCGGATTTGATGTGCTTGCAACTAAACCATATCCGTCACTACCCGCACATAAAATACCCATAGAAAGTTCTTTATTGTTAGCTGTGATACTTGCATTGCCAAGTGCCGGAGATGTCTTTCTGATAGTACCAGTGAAATTCCCCGCTACCTTAAATGGTACTGTAATAGATGTGACAGGTGTTTTATTTGTAAGACGAACATCTACAGCAACCTCGTTGAATTCAGGGTCAATTCTCCAGTAACCGTCTTCTGAATCAGGATTTGTGAAGTCAAATACTACATCAGAATTTTCAACTATCTGGCTATTATTGGGAAGACTGGTTTTTTTGTTTGCAGTTATGTCTTTTACTCCACCCATACTAACATTAGGCTGCACGGCAGGAACACTGCCGGCAGCACTAACTACAATAGATGAGGTAAATGCACTCGACACGAACGTTGCCGCCATGACAAGAGACGTAACTGCGGAAAGCAGTTTCTTCATCTGTGCATTTCCTTTCCGGGCGAATGCCCTATTATATTATTTTTTAAGATATTACTTTTCAACAGGAAGAGTTACAAGATGAACGATGCTCTTGATGATTGCATCTGAGTCTTCAGCTGTGAGTTCTGCACCACCCTTAGGATCATAGCAGTCAGCGTTGAGTTTACCCTGTTCAGAAATATCATATGACTTGTTGTCGTTGAGCCACTTGTTGAGGAGAACAACGTCGTTAATCTTTACTGAACCGTTACAGTCTGTATCACCATAGTTAGGAGCACCTGTTGGAGCCTTTGTTGTTGCTGTTGTTGTTGTTGCAGAAGAAGCAGATGTTGTTGTAGTTGTTGTGCCAGCAGATGATGCTGTTGTTGTAGTTGTTGTGCCAGCAGATGATGCTGTTGTTGTAGTTGTTGTTGTACCAGATGTTGTTGTAGTAGCAGATGTTGTAGTTGTTGATGAATCTGCCGGTGCTTCGTCACCGATAAGGATATAACCATCAATTACAGTGATAGGAATATTCTTCTTATCAGTATCTGTAACAAAGAGGTCTCTTGATGGGTCAAGTGATACTTTGTAGAGACCATCCTTAATACCTGTCGGGTCAAGATAGAGGCTTGCTACAATCGGATTTGATGTGCTTGCAACTAAACCATATCCGTCACTACCTGCACATAAAATACCCATAGAAAGTTCTTTATTGTTAGCTGTGATACTTTCATTGCCAAGTGCCGGAGATGTCTTTCTGATAGTGCCGGTGAAACCGCCCTCTACCATAAATGGTACTGTAATAGATGTAATAGGTGTTTTATTTGTAAGACGAACATCTACAGCAACCTCGTTGAATTCAGGATCAACTCTCCAGTAACCGTCTTCTGAATCAGGGTTTGTGAAGTCAAATACTACATCAGAATCAGCAACTATCTGGCTGTTACCTGGCTTCTGGTCAGAAGGAGTGCTTCCCGAACCAGTAGTAACTGTTGTTGTTGTAGTTGAAGAACCTGCTGTTGTTGCTGTTGTAGCAGTTGTCTGTGAACTTGTTGTTGTTGCTGTTGTAGAAGCTGCATCGCCAACCTTTATAGTAAGGGTATTAAGGTCGAGATTGTTTGTTGCTGTACTATATTTCTCAGAAGTAGATTCAACGATACATGACATATTTGTACCACCTGGGAGCTGATAGTTAGTGAAATCAATTAAATAATCTCCGTTTTCAATGCCCTTAGGAAGTTTTACATTGAAAACAACTATCGGATATGTATCACTTGTTTCGCCCATCCATGATGTATATTTAGTACCGCCGTTGTTCCATGCATAACCAAGATAAGCATCAGGAGTATTAGCACTATCCTGCTTTTCTGTAGCAGCTGCATTGAATGTACCATGAGGAGCATAACCTTCTCTTCTGTCATATGAACCAACAAAGGCTACAGGAGTCTCAGAAGTAAATTCACCATCAGTTGTCTTGAATGACTTTGCTTCTGAGAAGAATGGCTTATTTATGTCACCTGGTTTGAACGCATCGAATTTAATGTCATGTACATTTTTACTGTCAGACTTTACAGTTACACCGCCCTGCATACCCATAGTATCAGCAGTGCCTTCAGTAAGATAAATAGCAAGAGGAACAGTAACGTCACCCTTAGCGATAGCATCAGCAGAAACAGTAACTGTAGAACCGCTTGCCGTTACGCCATCAGGAAGAGTAGCATCTTTGTAAGGGAGAACGGAGAAAGCTTTCTTTGTGTCAGCAGCAGAAGCACCAACAGGAGCGATAGCACCTACCATAGTTGCAGCCATTACGAGTGATGTAGCTGCAGAAAATAACTTTTTCATTTGCAATAATTCCTTTCTTAAGGTCATGAGACCCATTTAATACTTTAAAATTTTCAGGGGGGTATATTCCTTTGAAATGGGGACAAATCAGATAATCTTTGCTGGAGCGGATTCAATCAGTCAAGTTCTGAAGGAAGTCCTAAAATATGCTTCTGTATTTCAAGAGCGTCAATAGTAGTTACACCACCATCACCATTGACATCAGCATTTTTCCTGCCCTGTTCTGTAATTGGGAATCCGTCTGCGTTACAGATGTTCTGCATAATAAGTACAGCATCAGCAATATCTGTTTTACCACTTTCATCAGCATCGCCTTTAAGGTATTTGTCATTTGAGCCGGAATTACCTGGATTTGATGATGAACCACCCAGATTAATTTCACCATTTGTTGCATTAACGTCATATCTTATTACGTCTTTGTTCTTGAAATAACCCACGCTTATGACATCGTTCTGAACGTCTGAACCAGGATAAGTATTTCTTGAAGCTGGTACTATTTCAATCGGAATCACACCTGTAGCACCTTCAGCAATAGTACCATTCACTGTACAGAAAACGCCGTCGCCGTTCATCCAGTATGAAGTATCATCAAGTGATGTTGACCAGATAAGTGAAGTAAGACCTTTTTTATTATCTATACTGCTGTCAAAAATTGACATCAATGCAGATGAAGGGTCCTTTTCCACAGCGTCCGTCTTAGCGAGTGAACCTTCCTCCACTGAGTCTATTGTAATAAGACTGCTGTCATACTTTATTGCGAAGTCACAACACTGAATACCATTGGCGGGAACATTCGCAAGTGATACGTCTACTGAAAATTTTTCGCCTGCATTTGCCGAAATCTTACCGACTGAAATCTGCACTGTTTCACCGGCTGCGAAAACTGGAGCAATTGAGCAGACTGAAAGCGAGAGCATCGCAGCTGATACTGCCCCGATGACTATCTTTTTTGCCTTCATAGTTTTTCCTCCTTCTTTAAAAATGTTATATAATAAAGGAACATAAGCCCCTTTATATATCAGATTTAATAAAATCCGCAAGCGGATTTGATACGATGAAAACATGAAATGAAAATCATATTTAATCATGATTTCATTATATAACAGAACTTGAAAAAAGTAAATAGGTTTATAAGCATTTTGGTATTTTATATAAATAAGTCATTGCATATTTGTATAATCTATACAAAAGAACAGACTTTCAAAATTAAGGTATAATTGTAATTTTTAAAATTTATATGAATT
>CAMWUB010000048.1 GCA_947177345.1 uncultured Ruminococcus sp.
GTCTAACATAAGTTCACTCGGATTATCACCACCCATGATTCTTGCAATTTCAGAAACTCTTCCGTCAAAATCAAGCTGTATAACATCTGTTTCAGTACGTTCACCGACTGTCTTCTTTTCAATCAGAAGATGATTGTCCGCCATGACCGCTATCTGTGACAAGTGTGTAACGCATATTACCTGATGTATTTTACCGATTTCACGTAATTTTATACCTATTTTCTGTGCAGCCTTGCCACTTACTCCGGTGTCTATTTCGTCGAAAATCATTGTCGGTATGTTATCTCTACCGGCTATAACGCTTTTCAATGCAAGCATTATCCTTGAAAGTTCACCACCAGACGCTATTTTTGAAATCGGTTTTAATGCTTCGCCCTTGTTTGCGGATATAAGAAATTCTACATTGTCCATGCCGTTGACTGTAAGTTTCCCCTTTTCGTGTCTGACACTTATTACAACATCTGGCATATTAAGAAATTCCAATTCACTGGTTACTCTTTCGGCGAATTTCTTACCAAGTTCCTCCCTGTAGTCGAAAAGTTCCTTTGCTCTTTCCGTAACCGTATGCAGAAGATTTTCCTTTTTCTGTTTCAGTTCAGCTATTTCCGTGGCGGAACTCTCAAATTTTGTTATTTCCATACAGGCATTGTTATAAAGTTCCACCAATCCGCTACAATCTGTAGCGTATTTTCTTTTGAGTTTATTTATAGTATTCAGACGTGTTCCGAGATATTCAAGGCGTTGTCCGTCAAGTTCTATTTTGTCGACGAGGCTTTCAAGTTCTGACGATATATCAGAAAGTTCTATTTCAACTGCTGAAAGTCTCTCATAAAGCTTATTGAGTTCGTTATTATTTTCAGTATATCGTGCAATTTCAAACTCAGCAGAAGAAATCATATCTCTTGCGGTATCTTCTCCGGTGACAGACTGTACAGCCTGTTTTATTGCGATAATCATTTTTTCGGCATTTCTGGCGGTATCGTACTCTTTCTGAAGTGTTTCGTCTTCATTTCCGGATAATTCAAGTTCTCCTATATCTTCAATTATCGCATTTAAATAAATTGTACGTTCATTACGTGACTGTTCATATTTCCGGAGCTCGTTTAATTTCTTGGCGGTCTGCTGAAGTTCTCGGAAAGCCTCCCTGTAATTTTCAAGGAAAGTACTGTCTGTGCCGAAGTCGTCGAGTACCTGTAAATGTCTTTCGCTGTCCATAAGTACCTGATTATCATGCTGACCATGTATATTTATTAGCATAGCTCCGATTTCTTTCAGCAATGATGCCGATGCCGTCCGGTGATTTATACGTGCTATACTTCTGCCGTCCGAACTTATCTCACGAGTTACTGTTATTTCGTCGTTTTCGTGTGCTATACCGAGTTCGTCGAAACGTGCTATTATATCACCGTCAAGTTCCGTGAAAAGTGCTGTTATTACAGCCTTGTCGCAACCTGTCCGGACTATATCTTTACTGCTCCGGTGTCCTAAGACGGCGTTTATACCGTTTATCAGTATTGATTTACCTGCTCCGGTCTCACCTGTGAAGATATTCAGTTTTTCGGTAAGTGGTATGACGGCTTCTTTTATTACCGCAAGATTTTTTATATAAATTTCCCTTAACATCTTATGAGTTACCCCCTGTAAAAAGTTCACTCCTGAATTTTCTGGAAAGTCTTTTAGCATCTGCTTCACTTCTGACCAGTATGAAAATAGTATCATCACCGGCAATAGTTCCGACAACACCCTCATGATTTACGGAATCTATAGCTACACAAGTTCCCTGTGCCATACCTGCACGGCATTTCAGTACAATTGTATTCATTGCGTAATCGACGGAAATTACTGCCTCCGCAAAGAAATTTTTTTCCTCGACAGCTTCCAGCGGAATGGTATATCTGTAATTACCATCGGCATCACGTTGTTTGACAAGTGAAAGTTGTTGTATATCCCTCGAAAGCGTAGCCTGTGTAGTCCTGATACCCCTTTCCGCAAGCAGTTCTATCAATACTTCCTGTGTAGATACCGGCTTTTCATTGATTATTTCAAGTATAATTTCATGTCTGTGATTTTTCATAAATACTCCTATTTTATGGGTTTGCAGAGTTTCCGGCAAAGAGACTCATGAAAAGAATTTCCGACAAGATTTACAAACCGGATATTATGTTTACCTCGTTCAATCTCTATTGACTGGTCTTTTGCAAGTTTTATATGAAGTTCACCGTCAACGCTTATTACCATGTATTCGCCGTCACGTGTACGGCTTGTAAGTGCGAGTTTCCGGCATGACGAAAAAAGTGTAGTCCGTGAAAACAGTGAGTGTGGACATATCTGTGTCATCTCGATACATTCAAGGTCAGGTTCAATAACAGGACCTCCGGCGGATAGTGCATAAGCTGTTGAACCGGATGGCGTACTGAAAAGTACACCGTCAGCACGGTATCTGCCGACAAGATAACTGTCAGAATATACCTCAAAATCACATATGCGGAAACTTCCTGACCGTGCGGAAACTTCATTCAGGGCGGTATATGTGACTTGCTTGCCGTTTTCGATACAGGTTACATCAAGGGTCATTCTTTCGGATATTTCATATTCACCTGTTTTCAGAAGTTCTAACTTGTCAAGCTGGTCAGCCTCCAGACCTGCCATGAATCCGAGTGTACCTGTATTTATGCCGAGTAGTTTTGTATCCGTACCCATTAGCAGTTGAGAACATCTTAAAATAGTACCGTCACCGCCTATTGCGATAACAAAATCAGCCGTCCGGACTGATTTTGTTATATCCTCGAATCTCACAAAAGGCTTATCAGAAAATTCTTTCCTGAATTTTTCACTGATATATACCTCAATACCATATCTGTTCAGAACATCACAGGTTTCCCGTGTACATTTAAGGGCGTTTTTTTTCTGAAAATTAGGGTATAATGCTACTATCATAATAAAACTACTCCTTTAGACTGGTGAAAGAATTTTCAACAAGATTCCTGAAATCACGTATAACAGGTGTTCCAGATTCTTTCCGGATATGTGCAAGGTATTCTATATTTCCGCTACCGCCTTTCACTGGCGAAAATGTATAGTCAAGAGCCGTCAGACCGTTTCCGTATATTGCGGAGTCAATTTCCGATAATACACGTTCATGTACTTTTTTATCACGGACTATACCATGTTTGCCGATAAATTTTCTGCCTGCCTCAAACTGTGGCTTTATAAGTACAACGGCATCTGAACCGGATTTTAAAATTCTGCTTATTTCCGGAAGTATCATTTTCAGCGATATGAATGAAACATCTGCTGAAATGAAATCAATATCATCTGAAAACATTTCCGGTGTGACTTTCCGTATATCAGTATTTTCCATATTTATGACCCTGCTGTCCATACGAAGTTTTTCCGCCAACTGTCCATGTCCTACGTCGACAGCGTAAACTTTTACAGCTCCGTTTTTTAACATGAAATCCGTAAACCCTCCGGTTGATGCTCCTATATCAAGACAGGTTTTTCCGGTGAAATCAAGTCCGAAAATTTCCGTTGCCTTTTCGATTTTCAACGCACCTCTGCCGACATAGATTTCCTGCTCAGAAGATTCTATAATATCATCTGTTCCGACTTCATATGACGCTTTATTTACGATTCTGCCATTGACTTTTATAAAACCGGATTTTATCATTTCCTTAGCACGTTCACGACTTCGGGCGATTCCTCTTGCGACTATTTCAGTATCAAGTCTCGCCATAGGTAACACACCTCTTCCGGATATATTCCGCCATTTTGTCACACGTAAGACCCAGTTTTTCAAGGCTTGACATTACAGATGCCTGACCGACATAATTTTCAATAGTCACTCTGCTGTAGTCGCCTTTGTAACCAGCTTCCGCAAGCCGACAGCCGAATTTTTCTGAAATACTTCCGTTTCCTATTGATTCCTCAAAGAATACAATATGTTTATATTCCCTTGTTTCCTTAATAATATCACGGTTAAGAGGATATATTTTAGTAAGTTTCAGAATATCACAATTTATACCCTCGTTACTGAGTATGTTTTGTGCCTTGTAAGCCTCGTTGTAAAGTCTGCCGTATGTTATAACAAGCGTATCGCTTTTGTTACTCCGCATGAAAAGATATTCTGTATTCAGATAATCACGGTTGAAACTTACTTCTTCTGCACCTCGTGGGTATCTTATCGCCGTAAGATGCTTATTTGTATAGATTGCTTTTTTCATACATAATTTTAACTCGTCGTAACACGACGGCGAATATATAACAGTTTCCGGAATACTCGTCAACATAGGAACGTCAAAAATTCCCTGATGTGTTTCACCGTCCTCGCCGACTACTCCGGCACGGTCTATACATAAAATTATATGCAATCTGCCTATCGAAATATCATGTATGAGCTGGTCATATGAACGTTGCAGAAAACTCGAATACACTGCAAAAACCGGTATCTGACCCATTTTGGCAAGTCCACCACAGAATGTAACGGCGTGTTGTTCTGCTATGCCTACATCATAGAAACGCTTAGGAAAACGTTTACTGAAAAACTGTAAACCTGTACCATATTTCATAGCGGCAGTGACTGCACATATGCGGTCATCTCTTTCGGCGAGCCTTACAAGTTCCCTGCCGAATACCGTCGAATAACATTTATCTGCTGATACTTCCGGATTACCTGTTTCAATATCAAACTTTGAAATGCCATGATATTCACCAGGGTTATTTTCTGCTGGTGCATAGCCTTTACCTTTTTTTGTCTTTACGTGTATGACTACCGGTTTATGATAATATTTAGCTTTTTTCATAATTTTATCGAGTTCTGAAAGATTATGACCGTCCACAAGTCCTAAATAAATGAATCCCATATTTTCAAATAATGAACTCTGGTCAAGTATTTTGGATTTTACGGCATCTTTGGTAGTTTTTATACCTTTCGCCACAGGTTTACCCAACACGGGAATAGCATTGAGTGTATCTTTGACATTTTTCTTTGTGGATATATACTGTTCGGAATTACTTAAATTAGTCAGATGTTTCGCTAATGCTCCTACATTCCGTGAAATTGACATATCATTGTCATTAAGAATTACTATCAGGTTACTTTTACGTTCTTTGCCTGCATTGTTCATAGCCTCATAGAACATACCGCCGGTCATTGCACCGTCGCCGATTACAGCTATTGTATAATTTTCCTTTCCCTGAAGTTTCATAGCCTCAGCGATTCCGCACGCCACAGAAACAGATGTACTACTATGACCGGCTATGAAAATATCATGCGGTGATTCGTCCGGTTTCGGAAACCCTGAAATCCCACCTTCCTTGCGTATGGTAGAAAACTTTTCAGCACGTCCGGTAAGAATCTTATGAACATAACTTTGATGCCCTACGTCCCATATAATTTTATCTTCCGGTGAACTGAAATTCCGGTGTATAGCCATAGTTAATTCCACAACTCCTAAATTTGACGCAAGATGTCCGCCGTTATTGGATATAGTAGAAATAAGCATATCACGAATTTTTCCACAAAGACTCTCACACTGTTTTAAAGATAGTTTCCGTAAATCTTCCGGAAGTTTAAGGTCAGATAGGTTAATATCTGTATCTTTCTTTTCGTATTCATTCATTTTATTTAATGCAGAAAAATTTTTCTGCCTGCTCCTTTGTTTAATTTTTTCTTTGCAAAAGATTTTTTGTCAGTTCTATAAGGAAACTATTATTTCCGGTTTTTTCGAGACATTCAAGGGCTTCCGCTGTGATTCTGTCAGCTATTTCACGAGCTTTTTCCACACCGTAAAGCGTGACAAAAGTAGTTTTGTTTTCTTCCATATCACTACCGGCTGGCTTGCCTATTTCTTCAGTACTTGCGGTAACGTCAAGAATATCATCTATAATCTGAAAAGCAAGTCCCAGTTTATAGCCGTATTCCGCTGAAATATTAATAATTTCCTCGTCGACACCGGCACATATACAACCCATCATGCACGATACGGCGATTAGCTGACCTGTTTTATTACGGTACATATTACGAAGATTTTCCTCATCGACATCGTTACGCTGTTCGTTTTCAATGTCAATGACCTGTCCGCCAATCATACCGGATTTTCCGGTAGCCTTTGCAAGTACGGAAATTATTTTAATTTTCTGTTCCGATGTAAGTTCCGTATCGTCGGCGATAATCTCAAAGGGAAGTACCGAAAGTGCATCACCGGCAAGAATTGCCATAGCCTCGCCATATGCTTTATGACATGACGGTCTGCCACGTCTTAAATCGTCGTCATCCATAGCCGGTAAATCGTCGTGTATCAGCGAAAATGTATGAATCATCTCTATAGCACAAGCCGGAGCTTTTGCTTTTCTGTAATCCGTTCCCATAGCCTCGCAGAACGCCATTACTAATACTGGTCTGATTCGTTTTCCGCCTGCACTCAGGGAATAATTCATAGCCTCTATCAGATTTTTCTGTGTTTCAGTTTCTGATGTAATGAAATTGTATTCCTTAAGATTTTTTTCTGTATAATTAATATACTCCGTTAATTTTTCATTGAATCCGTTCATTTTTTTAATTCTCCATAATTTTTTAAATAACCGTATATCGCTACACCGGAAGCGTTATCGCATGAAAATTCCGGCTCTGCAAAATCAGCTTTTCCGAAACGGGAAATAATTTTCTGTCTGATAATCCTATCCGACATTACACCACCTGCAAATACAATCGGAATATCTCCGTAAATTCGGACAGCCTCGGAGGTCATTGAAATAATTGTTTCCGCTATGGTATCAAGACAATATCCGGCTATATTTTCAGATCTTTCACCGTCGGCGAGCATCTTACGACATTTATTTTCAAATCCTGAAAGACAACAGTCACTGTCTTTAAGAACCGGTTTTATTTTATAATGACTATCTGCATTATAGGCGAGTTTTTCGAGTTCTATGCCACATGGAAATTTTAACCCTAACATAAGCCCTCCACGGTCTACAAGCTGACCGGCTTTCAAGTCAAGTGAAGTTCCCACCTGAATTATATCAATAATATCAGTTTCAGACGGTTTACAGAGCAGGCAGTCAGTAGTTCCACCGCTGACGTGAAAAGCTATAAAATTTTCTTTAATAAGTGAAAGCCTGTCCGCTGAATACAATGCCGATAATATATGACCTGTCTGGTGGGAAGTCCTATATAACGGTATCTTATTCATTGCAGATATTGAACGTCCGAGACCCTCACCGCATAGAAAACATGGCATATATGAACCCTCTGTATTCCGTGGACGTACTGACACCGATACTCCTTTAAGATTTTCAACAGGGTGTACGGAAAAAAGTTCTTCCATCATTTCCGGTAACTGTCTTGTATGGTGAAATACTGCATCACTTTGTCTTAAACCGGCTGAACCGCTTTTCACCGGAAGCAGTTTCTTTGACTGGTAAATTTTATTATTATCGTTGTCGTAAACCGCTACAGATGTAGTATAGTTACTTGTATCAATTCCGAGGAACTCAGCCATTATTATTTTCCCCTGATTTACGGTCACGTGAAAATGCTCCTAAAAGTCCGTTTATGAATGAAATATCTTCCGGATATGTGTACATTTCAGCGAGTTTTACAGCCTCACTTATGGCTATGTTTACCGGTACTTTATCGTCATAAAGCGACTCAAAAACGGCAATTTCAAGTATCGCCAGATTTACTTTTGAAATTCTCTGAATAGTTCTCGATTTACTATATCCGGAAATAATTTCTTCAATTTCCTGACTATGTTCTATAGTTCCGCTGACGATTTTTTTTACATCGTCGTTGACTGTTATTTCGTCAACTTCCTCCGCAATCTCATAGAGTTCATTTATATCGTCGTCACGCAGAAGGTGTTCAAACACCAGTATGAAAGCGTTTTCCCTTGTTTTACTTCTCAACATTTTTTAAATCTCCTTTTCAATCAAATACTGCACCGCTGATTATTACATTCACTCGTGTAACGGAAATACCGGTCATTGTCCGGATTTTTTCTGATACAGATTTCTGTACTTTTCTTGCAACACGACGTGCTTTTTCAGTGCCGACAATTTTTATTTTAACGTCAATTGAAACAGTATCGCCTGTTGTGGTTATCTTTATCGGCGGATTATTCTTTATTTTACTGAATACTTTCATTTCACCGGCAAGACCTGCCACACCTTCGACTTCAAGTGTAGCAAGCCTTGCAACAGTGATTATGACATCATCTGATATTTTAAGTCTGCTATTGACCTTATCTTTAACGACTTCCATTTTTAACCTCCATATCTGTTATAATATTTAATTTATGGTCTTCACACACCTTAATATATATTATAC
>CAMWUB010000049.1 GCA_947177345.1 uncultured Ruminococcus sp.
TTCACAATCAAGACTGATAGAAAAATCGTAGGTTGTATGCGCTATATTATTATCGGACAAATATTCTTCAAAATTTATTAAATCTTCTTTGTTAGCAAATTTAAATGACCCTTTATTAAGCTTTAATATATTGAAATAATTAATATATTCTTCAGTAGTAGTATTATAATAAACAAGAGGATTAGATTTTAATTTATAAGTGTATTCTTTACCGTCACTGTTTACCATTGTATCAGAAATATATATTTTTACATCTTCATCGTCAAAATAGTCAGTTGCTTTCTGCCATAAATGAAATTTAATATCATTTCCGTATATGTTTGCAGAAAATGAAACTGTTTCAGCTCCTAATTTTTTGTCCGTAGATACACCTAATGCACCTGCTCCTATTGAAACAACAGAAGTTGCACACATAGCTACTGCCGATACAGTCGCAAGAAATTTTTTTATTTTTCTGTTCATTAATATTTCCTCCTTGTTGAATTTATAATATCTTATGTGATAAGATATGTTATTATTATTATTATCACTATTATCAGTATAGCACAAACTTACAGAAATGTCAATAGATTTGCCAAAAATATACGTAAAAAATGTTAAGATGTTTTTGTTTATATTGACGGAATCTGAATAATATGTTATAATTTTCAGTATCAGTTTAAAGTAAAGGAGAATTGTTTTGAAATCAGATTTTTTAAGGGGTATTTCCCACGGAATACCAATAGCATTAGGGTATTTATCGGTATCTTTCGGCTTCGGAATAAAGGCGGTAAGTGTCGGAATTTCTATATTATGGGCTTCGCTTATATCCGCAACAAATCTTACATCAGCCGGTCAGACAGCCGGAATTGATATAATTGCAGTCGGCGGAACTCTCATAGAAATGATACTCGTACAGCTTACCATAAATATAAGATATTCGCTTATGGCAATATCATTATCGCAGAAACTTGACAAAAATTTCACGTTACTGCACCGGTTAGTAGCATCATACGGCATTACCGACGAAATTTTCGGGGTATGTTCCGCACAGAAAGAGAAACTCACACCGTTATATATGTACGGGATAATTTTAATATCAGCGATAGGGTGGGTAAGTGGTACGGCACTCGGAGCAACCGCCGGACAGCTTTTACCGGAAAGTGTTTCCAATGCCCTCGGAATCGTTTTATATGGTATGTTCATGGCGATAATAATTCCGCCAGCCCGTCGACAAAAAAGCGTACTGATTGTAGTTATTTTATCGGCACTGACAAGCATTTTGTTTAAGTACTTATTTACTGCGGTATCGTCGGGATTTGCCGTGATTATAAGTGCAGTTATCGCCTCGGTAGTGGGTGCGATAGTATTTCCTGTCGGGGAGGAAAACGAATGAATATAGCTTTATATGTCATTGTAATGGCAGTCGTAACATACCTTATACGCATGATACCGTTTGTATTTTTCCGGAAAAAAATAAAATCAAAATTTTTCAGGAGTTTTTTATATTACATACCTTATGCGGTACTAAGTGCCATGACAATTCCAGCAATTTTCTACAGTACAGGAAACATTATAACCGCTATAGCCGGTACTGTTACGGCGTTTGTGTTGTCTTATTTCAATTTACCGCTTATTGTAGTGGCACTGTCCGCAACCGCTATGGCGTTTATTGCCGGATTATTTTAATCTGAAAGGAGTTTATTATTATGACAAGAGAAGAATTTGAAAAATTTAAAGAAAGTCATTTACTTTATGAATTTAATACAGACTTAGACAAATGTTTAAAACGTTGTGAAGAAGCATCAATCAGTAATAACTTCAAAAGACAGTTTAAAAAGGCTGATATGGATAACATTATTGAGTTCTTCAGGGATTTCGGAAGTTTTTCTTTCAGACGTACGGAAAAAATTTCAGGTGATATCATAACGTTTGACTGTAGCCCTTTACAATGGTGTGCCTACTGGAAAGACCTTAAACAGATTGCCTTTCATATAGGACATTTTGAAAATTCAAGCGGAGATATTGAACGTTTCTATATGTTGGAAGACGGTTCTTTCTATAATTACCACCGGAAAAAAATTGCAGACAATACACCGGATTTTCTTGACTATATAACTACTGTTGAATATGATTATCATGCACCGATTTCAGAAAATACATATCGCAGGTTAAAAGAAGCTGGCTGGTACGAGGGCAGAAAAATTGATATTTCCGGACTGGTTAAGGAGTGCGAAAAAGACGGCGTTTTCCTTACTGAACCACAAAAGCGTTTTATTGAGGAGTTCGGCGGTTTAAAAGGTTCACGTGAAGGTAGTAACTATTGGTTTTATATAAGCGATAAAAGAACTAACGAATACAGTAACGGTAAATCCGTTTATTTTATTGATATGCTGAATTATACATCGGAAAATATAGATGAAGATATTGGATTATATTGTATTGAAGATGAGGATATTACTGACATTATAGAAAAATATGGTAAGCATACTGTCTGTATCGGTGAATATGGTTATTGGTGTGATGAAATTCTGCTTACTGAAAATGGTCTGATGATAATTAATTTTGAGGGAACTATTAAGGAGTTCGGGCGTACCGCTATGGAGGGTTTTAATAAAATGTTCTGAAAGGAGTTTATTATTATGACAAGAGAAGAATTTGAAAAATTTAAAGAAAATCATGTATTTTATGTATATGATATAGATTTGGACAAACTTTTAAAAGACATTGAAGAAGAATCTATCAGGGATAATTTCAATGAACAGTTTAAAAAGGCTGATATGGATAAAATGATTGAGTTCATAAGGGATTATGGAAGATTTTATTTTAAACGTACTGAAAAAATTTCGGGTGATGTTATAGAATTTGGTACTATTCCATTTTTTTTCTACTGGAAAGACCTTAAACAGATTGCCTTTCATATCGGAGAGTTTGCAAATTCAAGCGGAGATATTGAACGTTTCTATATGTTGGAAGACGGTTCTTTCTATAATTACGACCGGAAAAAAATTGCAGACAATACACCAGATTTTCTTGACTATATAACTACCGTTGAATATGACTATCATGCACCGATTTCAGAAAATACATATCGCAGGTTAAAAGAAGCCGGTTGGTATGAAGGTAGAAAAATTGATATTTCCGGACTGGTCAGGGAGTGCGAAAAAGACGGCGTTTTCCTTACTGAACCACAGAAGCGTTTTATTGAGGAGTTCGGCGGTCTGGATAGTTTTTTTAAGGATAAGAATAGTAATTATTGGTTTGATATAAACGATAAAAGAACTTCTAAACGCAGTAAAAAAGATGAACCTGTTTATTTTATCAATATTTTTCATGATAAACTCAGGGATTTATCCGATGAAGATATTTTAGAAATTGCAGAAAAATACGGTGAAAATACTGTCTGTGTTGGTGGTTATGGTCATTGGGGTGATGAAATTCTGCTTACTGAAAATGGTCTGATGATAATTAATTTTGAAGGAGATATTAAAGAGTTCGGGCGTACCGCTATGGAGGGTTTTAACAGAATGCTCAGATACCTATAATTTTATCTTCCGGAAATCTGTTGAAATTATACAGTTTTCCGGAAGTTTTTTTATACATTTCTACAAATTTACGGTACTTATTTTTCTTATACAACGGGTTATGATTTAAAAATCCTCTTTTCCGATGCTACTATGAACGGTGATAACGTTCACGATTGAAAGGAGGGTTTTATTTTTTTGTGAATAATCAATTGTATGATTTCTGCTGTTATTACGTCATGCTCGGCGATATTACCGAATCCGCAATAAAAGCCGGTTTCGATAGTAAAAACGCTCTGCAGAACGGTATAAAACTTCTTGAATCCGACAAATGCAGAAAACTTATCTCACGTATCAGAAACGCAGTCGCCGGAAATAATGACGTTTCCACCGGTCTTAAAAGGCTTGCTTTCGGAAACTGTACCGATGCGGTCTATCTCGTATTCGCCGACGAACTCCCACCCCCTGACGTAATTTCACGTCTTGACCTATTCAATGTCTCAGAAATAAAACGTATCAAAGGCGGTGGCGTCGAGATAAAGTTCTTCGACAGGTTAAAAGCTCTTGAAAAACTTTTTGAAATGGAAAATACATTTTCCGATACCAACAAAGCCACCGACTTGATAAAGGCTCTCGCTGATTCGTCTACGGACGGTGAGGGTCTTGAAAATTGAAAAATTTTCACGTAAACAGAAACTTGTCATAAACTGGTGGAAAAATCCTGCTCTGTCCGGTCATGATGCCATTATCTGTGACGGTGCTGTACGAAGTGGCAAAACTTTTTCCATGTCTCTCGGATTCATTCTGTGGGCTTCATGCGAATTTAATGGTAACTCTTTCGCCATATGCGGAAAAACTATAAATTCTGTCCGCCGGAATGTCATAACGCCGTTAATGCCTTTACTGAAAAATTACGGTTTTGTGTGTCTCGAAAAAATAAGCAGAAATTACATTGACATTACGTTTCTTGGAAAGACAAACCGTTTCTATATTTTCGGTGGCAGAGACGAAAGTTCCGCGTCACTCATTCAGGGTATGACACTTTCCGGAATACTCCTTGACGAAGTCGTACTTATGCCCCGCTCTTTCGTGGAACAGGCTATCGCAAGATGTTCTGTAGAGGGTTCTAAAATATGGTTTAACTGCAATCCGGATAATCCTTACCACTGGTTCTATAACGAATGGATTAAAAAATCTGACGAAAAAAACGCCCTTTATGTACACTTCACTATGGACGATAATCCGGCACTCTCGCAGAAACTAAGAAACCGTTATAAAAAACTTTATTCCGGAACTTTCTATGACCGCTTCGTACTCGGCAGGTGGACAGCCTCCGCAAATATCGTATATCCCGTATTTAATCCGGAAAAACACGTCTACAAAGGCGATGTAAAATGCGAACGTTACTATATATCATGCGATTACGGCACTGTGAATCCGTCCTCATTTGGTCTATGGGGTTTACATGATAACGTCTGGTACAGAATAAGGGAATACTACTATTCCGCTAAAAAAACAGGCGTTTCACGTACCGATGAGGAACACTATACCGCTCTTGAAAATCTTGCCGGTGACTTTAATATAAATCGGGTTATCGTTGACCCGTCATCCGCAAGTTTTATTGAGTGTATCCGCAGACACGGCAAATTCAGAGTGGTAAAAGCCAACAACGATGTAATCACAGGTATACGCAACGTAAGTACTTTGCTTAAACAAAACAGGTTAATGTTTCACGAATCATGCACGGATATTATAAGGGAGTTTTCGTTATACCGCTGGTGTGAAAAATCGGTCAGCGATACGCCTGTTAAGGAAAATGACCACGCTATGGACGATATGCGTTATTTTGTTATGAATGTAGCTATCGCCGATAATAATGATGATATTTTTGCACTGTCCGTAGCAAGATAAAATCTGAATTTATCACCGTTCATAAATTTTTAAAGGAGGAAAAATGAAATTCTTTAAAAAAAAATCTGTGCCGGAAACTTCACCGGAAATCGTAACGGCACACAGAAATTCAACACTTGATATGCGATTTCCGGATATTATAGAACCAGTCGAAAAGGAACTATATGACCGTATAAGAAATGTAGTTCCTATAGTAGATTCGGCTATAATGAAAATTATTCGTCTGACAGGTGGTTTCAAGGTCATATGTTCAGACGAAGACTTACAGCCGGAACTTGACTATTTTCTTGAAAATGTTCCGGTAGGTCTTGGCGGAAAGTCAATAAATATATTCGTTGACAATTTCCTTGACAGCATTCTCACTTATGGAAGTGCTGTTGGTGAAATAGTACCCGATTCAACCGGAAAATCAATAGCAGGGTTATGGAACGGCGATATTTCAAGAGTACGCATTTCTGCCGGTAATGACCCTTTCTGCCGGAAATATACCGTCATTAACAACGACGGCAAGGAAAAAACAGTCACGCACCCTGAAAGAATAATCTATACTGAACTTACCGGCAGAAGACCTGTTCTCCGTGGAGTTCCGGCACTTGCAAGTATTCTTATGAGAATATACGAATGTATCGGTCAGAATTTTGACCGTGCCGGAAACGTCCGATATGCTGTGACCTATAAGCCGTCGTCGGAGAATGATTATACATATGCCAGTGAACGTGCTTTACAGATTGCCCGTGAATGGTCAGATGCTATGAAGTCTTCCGCATATGGTCAGGTGAAAGATTTTGTTTCAGTCGGTGACGTTGATATTAAAGTAATCGGGGCAGAAAATCAGCTTTTTGATACAAATGTTCCGGTGCGTCAGCTACTGGAGCAGATTATTTCAAAATTATCAATACCGCCTTTCCTGCTCGGTCTGAACTGGAGTTCCACAGAAAGAATGTCTTCGCAACAGGCGGATATACTTACTTCTGAACTCGAATATTACCGCCGACTTCTTACACCGGTTATAAGTCAGGTGGCGGAAGCGTTCATATATTCCACCGGCAACAGTGCTGTCTGCCGTGTTGAGTGGGATAACATCAATTTACAGGACGAATCCGAACTTGCTATAGCTCGCCTGAATAATGCTCAGGCTATGGAAATCGAAAAACGCCTTGAAAATCTTGATTAAATTTATCATGGAGGTACTTTAATTATGTATAATGATATTAAACTTGAAAAAGGTCTTTATAATCTCAGTGAAAAATCTTTCACAAACGCACTCGAGGAACTCGACCCGACTTCTGCTTATTGCGGTACGCCTATGGAAAAATTAGACGCTTTTGAAAGACAGTTAAAGCGTTTCAATATAAGAGTTGCCGGACAGGGTTGCGACCGTGTGGAAAAATTTTTTTCTTCTACTGAAACGGCTGTACTTTTTCCGGAATTTGTCACACGCTGTATAAGAAAAGGTTTTGAGGAAACTATACTTTCTTCCGTATGTGCCACACAGACTGTATGCGGAAGTTCGCAGTATCTCGGTTGTGTAATGGACGATTCTGCAGAATATACGACTTCTACACAGAGTAACGCACTTCCGGCGACTATTGTAAAGGAAAGTTCCTATGCTATAAAACTTTCAAAGTATGGCAGACTTATCAACGCTTCATATGAGGCTGTACGTCAGCAGAGGCTTGACGTTTTCGGCGTAATGCTCAGAAGTATCGGCGTTAAACTCGCTGTAGCCGTCGTGAAAGATGCCGTTTCCGTACTCGAAACCGGTGCGGAAGTCGTAACAGTTCCGGCACTTACATATAGTTCACTTGCCAAACTTTACGGCAGTTTCGACTGTTTCAACATGAACGCTGTTATAACTTCTCCTGCAATTTCATCTGAAATAGTCGCTATGGAACAGCTTTCCGATACCTCAACAGATGACAACGGAAAACTCATTCTGCCATTCGGTGCAGAATTAATCAAGACTGTTGCGGTCGGTGAAAATACACTCATAGGCATTGACAGAAATTTTGCCCTTGAATTTATTACAAGTTCTAATCTCGTAATGGAAACGGACAAACTAATTGACAGACAACTTGACCAGATAACAGTATCAATCACGTGCGGTTTCAGAAAAATAACTCCCGATGCTGTAAAGATTCTTAAAGTCGCTGAATAAATAATTATATCAGGGGAATGTATATGAATTTATACGTTCCCTTGAATTTCATGAAAGGAAGTTTTTTATGGACAAATCGGCTCTTGAAAAAATAAACGGATTCACTCGAAGACCGTTCACGGAAGAAGAAGTATATACATTTCCGGTAATCCTGTGCGATAACGATATTGACCGTGATTTTGAACGTTTTTCTGATTCCGCACTTGAAACACTTGCGGAAAGTTTCATAGGCAAAACCGGCATATCTGACCACAATCCGACAGTCACTAACCAGAACGCACGCATATTTGATACGGAAATAATTACGGATAACACACGACTTACAAAAAATGGTGAGCCTTATAAATATTTAAAAGCTAACGCCTATATGGTACGTACCAGTGAAAACGCTGATATGATTGCAGAAATCGAAGGCGGAATTAAAAAAGAAGTAAGTATTTCATGCAGTGCATCAAGCCGGAAGTGTTCAATATGCGGTACTGATAAATCCGTAAGAGGTTGCGTACACGAAAAAGGAAAATTTTATAATAATAAAATGTGTCACGTGATTCTCGACAATATCACGGATTCTTATGAATGGAGTTTTGTTGCCGTGCCAGCTCAGATTAACGCCGGTGTAACAAAACGTTCCGCACATTACGGAAATGTTTCCACTTATTCCGATGTTGATATTAAAAACGCTGACGACGAACTCCGTCGGGATATACGG
>CAMWUB010000050.1 GCA_947177345.1 uncultured Ruminococcus sp.
TATATATCCTTTATGAATACATCGAATCATAACCGGATAAAATTTCAAGAACCAGTTTCACTTTATTTTCATATGCCAGTTTTTAAAATCTGAATAATATAACACCCTGTAATTTCTGCAATAAAAAATTACAGAGATGCACAAAAAATTTACAATTGCAACACATAGTATTCATATGGTTTTATTGACAAAAACTATAATTTGCGGTAAAATAAAATTGAACCAACAAACATCAGAACGGAGTATATAAAATGTCCAAATCTATTCAGAAAAAAATTACAACTTCACTAATGATAACAGCATTTTTTCTTGTAATATCAGGTCTTGTTTTTTCTGTTTTATTTATGAACTTTATAAGCCGGAAATATCAACGTAGTATGGCTTACTCTGCCGTATCGTTCGCCGAAGCCGTTATAAATGCCGACGATGCAAAGGATTTCCTTACTACACGTACTGTAAACAATCGTTATAAATCCGTACAGGAAAAACTTGTTGAGTATCAGAAAAAGAACAGCAGTACCATTGAAAGTATATCATTGATAAACTTCAGCAATTCCGCCGGAAACTATATCTATGATACTTCCGGAAATGAACTCGGCAACCGTCTTGAATACGATGATTATATAAGCTCTGTAAAAACTGACCTCATAAGCTGTAGAAATTCATGGACTGTATACCAGAAAAAATTACTTTATTTATTCCAGCCACTCCGGACGGTAGAAGACAAAAGTGCAGGATATATAATTATAGTAATTAAAGAACCTTTCAGGGCAAGATACATATTATATATGCTTGTTTCTTATCTTGTACTTCTCCTTATAAGTATAGGTGGTGTTATTTTCTTCGATGTGTACATGAAAAAACAGCTTTTCAATCCTATCAGTATATTCATTGAAACAACAAGGAGCTTTACCGGTGAGAATCACAAGGAAATAACAGATAATCCGAATATCTTCGCTGAGGGTCGTGACGATGAAATAGGTCAGCTCGGCTATGAACTTAAAAAAATGCTCCTTAATATAAACAGTAATGTTGAAAATCTTTCCAAAGCGGTATACGACGCTAATCACGACGGTATGACACAGACTCTCAACAAACGATGCTATCAGAATATGACACCTGTTTTTCAGAAATGTTCTTCAATATGCGTAATATATTTTGATGTAAATAATCTTAAAACGATGAATGATACAATGGGTCATGAAAAAGGCGATATGGTTATAAAAAGTGCCGCCGAATATATAAAGAGTTTCGCCGGTCAGAAAGACTATTGTTTCCGTATGGGTGGCGATGAATTTCTTATGGTAATGACTGAATGTACTTTCCGTGAAATAGACGAACTTATAGGAAAATTAAACAGCGATTCGCCTTATATACTGAATCCTGACAGCAATGACCCTGTAAAATGTGCGTTATCATTCGGCTACGCCTACGCAAAGGAGGAGTATTCATATAATGAACTTCTCACGGAGGCGGAAGAAAATATGTATACTAAAAAAACTGAACTTAAAAAACTCCTGAATATGCCAGAACGCTGACGGAGGTAATTTATTTGAAAAAGTCAAAACATTATCTTAAAAAATCTGTAATTTCAGATATAAAACTGAATACAAAACTTGCAATTATAAATACTATTTCAATATTATCATCATTGATAGTCGTGATAGCCATGATACGAGGAATATCCATATCACAGGAACATAAACATTCCGATATACAGAAAAAAATAGTAACAGCTTCTGAACAGCTTATGGAAATGACTATCGACAGTGGTGTTAATATCGCCAAAAGTATATACACCAGCGAACTGATATATGAATTTCTTGATACTGAATACAGCTCATCAGGTGAGTATTATGACGCTTTCTATAGTCTTCAGCGTAATAACCCTATGGCGATAGCCGATACAAATATAATAAATCACTATACAGTATACACTGAAAATCCTACTATCCTTACAGGTGGTAATATAAGTTCGTTTGACCACGTACTTGAAGAAGACTGGTATCACGAATATAAAAAACTCAATAAACCGATGATATTATATATTGATTCCGAAACAGATGTAGTTTCAATAATACGTCGGCTTGATTTCCAGAATCTCACAACCGGTGAAAGCTGTCTGAAACTCGACCTCAATATGAAACTTGTTACAGACTACTGTAATAATCTTGATTTCGACGGAAAACTTTATATAATAAATGGTGGTTCACTGATATATAGTAATATTCCGGATATAGATATTGAAGATACTTATATAAATCAGGATTCTGAATGTTATATAAAGAACTACTATACAGCCGATATAGAATATTATGCCTATGAAAACAGAAAATCCTTGAAAAACTTTGTCAGGGATAACATTTTATTTATAGTAATATTTATCTTGCTTTTCTGTACAATGATTACTACAGGAATAGTATTCAATACTAACATAAAAAGACGTATAAGACGTTCAGCGGAATTTATTCTCAATGAAAACGGTACTAATATACATAACAACGGTAAGGACGAAATAGGCGAAATTCTCGATATGTGCATAAGAGCTTCTGAAAAACTCGCTGAAAACAGTACGCATAACAGACGGCATAACAAGGAAATACAGGAAAGCAGTTCACGATACAGAGAACTTCTTACTATTGCCATGCAACTCGATGCGGAACTTGTTGTATCTCAGAAATATCATAATATATTCAGAATATATTCCGAAAATATACCCATTGCATACGAGATAAACAATATGCATCATATAACACCGGATATAATTGTTTCGGGAATACTCGATATAAAAATACCTCCGTATATACTTTTCATGATTGCTGATGACCTGAAAAATGATAATCTTTCCGTAATCGTTTCAAGAAACAAGAATAATGTTGATATTAATTTCCGCTGTGATGTTCCGGAACAGTTTAAAGTACTCAGGCTTAATGCAATATTCGAGGAAAATAATATAAATGCGTATTCATTCAGATATAACAATCCGTATAACCCATATATGCGACTTATACACTGCTTAGGTAAAAGAATATCCGTAAAAATAAAAACAAGAAACAGATTTACTTTATGCATAACTATAAAACCTGAAAAGAGTGATACTAATGAATTTTAAGAAAATAACTGCATTATCGTTAGTGGGTATTATTGTTTTTTCCGTAACCGCCTGTGGTAAAAATGAACCGGAGCAGGAAATAAGAGTATATACAAGCTGTTTCGGTGCAAGAGGTTCGGAACTAAGCAGAAATAATGATATTCAACAGTTGATAGCCGAAAAAACCGGAGCTATGTGTATTGAAACATGGTTAAAGGAGCAGGAAGACATGAACACGGTATTTGCGGATATGATGGTTTCAAATAAATACCCCGATTTTGTCGTACCCGACGGCGAAAACTGTAGAAAATTCATTAATTCCGGAGTACTTATTCCGATTGACAACTACTGGAATGACTATCCTAATATAAAGAACTTCTATTCTGATACGGAATGGAACAGGGTACGTTCTGAAGACGGTCATATATACTACATACCGCTGTTTTCAAGCTGTTATGACCATGACACTTCCACAAGTCATAATGATGAGGCTTTCTGGATTCAGACACGGGTTCTTGAATGGGCTGGCTATCCGAAACTTAAAACCCTTGACGATTATTTCAATCTGATTGAAGATTACATAAAAGCCAATCCGACAGACAAGGACGGTAATAATTTTATCGGTTACGAGATTCTCGCTAATGATTCGTATTTTTTCAGCCTCGATAATCCGCCTATGTTCCTTGACGGCTACGCTAATGACGGTGCTTGTATAGTAGACCCTGAAACACTCGAAGCCAAAGACTATAATTTAACTCCTACTGCTGAAAAGTGGTTCAGAAAACTCAATGAGGAATACAAAAAAGGAATCATTGACCCTGAATGTTTCGTACTCACCAGTGACCAGTATTACGAAAAACTTTCAAAAGGAAATGTAATCGGCATAGTTGACCAAAACTGGAATTTCAATATGGCGGTAATGGATTTACCACCGGAATGTACATATATACCGTTCGGGATTACCGCCGACAAAAGTATAAAAGGTCAGTATCATTCCGTGACGGCTTTCAATGATTCGACAGGTTTAGGAATAACCACCAGTTGCGACGATATAGAGGGTGCATTACAATTCCTGAACGATTTACTTACACCGGAAATACTTACGTTGAGATTCTGGGGTATAAAAGACGTTGACTACAGCGTTGACGAAAACGGCGTATTCTATCATACCGACGAACAGGCGGAACAATGGCGTGATGCGGAATACGCAAAGAATCATATATGTTTGTATAATTATTTTCCGTACTACTTCGGCATGAATTACGACGGCATAAACGCATACTGTCCGAGCAGTCAGCCGAGCGAGTTTTATAAGAACCGTTCGGAAGATGTAAAAAGATGTTTCGATGCATACGGTGTACAGACCTATGTGGAATTACTGAATGAAGCCTCTGAGAATCCGCCGTGGTATCCTATGTGGAGTTACGTACCCGACGAAAATTCAGAATCCGGCAAGGTGTCCAAGGAAATAGACCGTCTTAAACATAACTATCTGCCACGTATAGTAATGGCGGAGGATTTTGACACCTTATGGAGTGAATACCGTGAAGAATACGGAAAAATAAACTCACAAGCATACTTTGATGACCTCACAAAAGAAGTACACCGCCGGAAAGCCCTCACTGAAAATAATTAAGGGAGTTTTTATCTATGAAAAAATTTGAAAAGCCTGATAAGTCCGAAGTAATAACGGCAGTTTTTCTTATACTGTATGTAGCAACAGGCATGGTAACAAGTGCTGTATCTAATTCACTATTAGATACTATGACAGGTGCGGACGGTCTTAAAAATATAAATATCTCGATTATCCTGAGATTAATAACCGGAATTGTTTTAGCATTGCCGTTATTTGCAGGCGGAATATATAGTTTTATTAAATATCGTAATTCTGTGAGCGGGTTTGCGAATATCGGAATAATGTTTATTATTGTTGTAGTATCGGCTATGTTTTTCCTTATGGGAGCTGACAGCCGTCTTGACGAACAGCATTACATAAGAAAAGAAACCGGCAGTCTGACAGATTTCAGTATATTATCTGACAATATATCCGACCTGAAAAACGACGACTATGAAACATATACAGTAAATGCTTGTTATGTGGACTGGCAGAAATACAGTACCAGAAGCGGAAGAGGTGGCAGAAGCTATTATCATAATTATACCGCTACTTTTTACGATGGCAAAAAACAGATAATCAAGGCTCAGATAGGCGAAGATGATTACTATGACTTAAAAAATTTACCATATGGCTTTGATACGGAAATAACAGTCTATAAGAAATCGGGTTTTTTACGGAGCGTTAAACCGTCGGTTGATTTCGACAGAACAACAAGTTACGAACATTTCTTTACTATATCAATTTCCGGTGACCAGATTGTATATGAAAAAAACGTTGATATGGAGTTTAAAAATATACAGTGGAGCGGATTTAAGAAAAATATGCATTTTGACGTAAAAAATTCACTTTTTGGTATCGGAATTTCTGAGGAAAGACCCTCGCTTGGTGCCGATTTTATAGGATTGACTTGTGAAGAGGTCTGCATATATGGTACAGTTGACGGACAATACAGGCGTTTAAGTAACATACTTAACGAAAATGATTTGAATAAAAACTCCGGTACATAATGCACCGGAGTAATAAATTATTCTATCCCTGCTACATTGAAAGGAAATTTTTCAACTTCCGATTTAAGTTCCCGCCGGAACATCTTTTCAGCAGTAGTTTTAGCGTCGCAACCGTTATATATTACATCGTTCATACCCTCGACGATAGGCATTTCAACACCATACTTTTCCGCAAGTTGCATAACCGGTTTAATAGCGTTTATGCCCTCGACTACCATTCCGACTGTTTTCACAGCCTCGTCGACGGTCATTCCCTGTCCGATATAATAACCTGCTCTGTTGTTTCTGCTGTGTGTACTGGAGGCGGTAACAATAAGGTCACCAATTCCGGCGAGACCGTAAAAAGTCTGTGGCATACAACCCATAGCGATACCAAGACGTGTCATTTCCGCACAGCCTCTTGTTATGAGTGCAGACCTTATATTATCGCCGTATCCGAGACCGGCAGAAATTCCGGAAGCCATAGCGATTATATTTTTTATACAGCCACAGATTTCCACACCGAGCGTATCGGGATTTGTATATACTCTCATAGTATCGTTAGTGAAGACTTTCTGTACGATACGGGCGTTTTCTATGTTTTCAGATGCCGAAACTATAGTAGTCAGCATACCTTTAATTACCTCTTCAGCGTGGGTAGGACCTGTAAGAGCCACTATATTAGTACACTTATCGCCGAGAACATCTTTTATAACTTCGGTCATTGTGAAACAGGTATCTTTTTCGAGACCTTTTGCAACGTCGATAATAATTTTTGTATTGTCGACATATTCGTGAATAGTTTCAGCGGTACTGCGGACATATACTGACGGTACAGCCATTACTATATATTCACTTTGACAAGCCTCCGTAATATCCTTTGTGAATCGGATATTATCGGATAATTTAACGTCCCTGAGATTAGGGTGTATGTACGTCGCATTAAGATTATCTATTTCAGACTCTATCGCAGACCATACAGTGACATTGCAATATGATGACAGCATCTGTGCTATAGCCGTACCCCATGTACCCGCACCAAGTATTGATATATTATTCATAATCTTCTCCAGTAAGAATCCGGAAAATTCCGGTAATTTTGTTATAATATAAACAGTATAGCATATAAAACGGATATTGTCAATTAAAACTTTACAATATTTTACTGAAAAGATTTTTAAGGGAAAATTTTTCAAAAAGCAAAAGAACCGGAAATTATTCCGGTTCATAATTTATTCTATCTGTTTGGCGAGAAACTGTGCGGCAGCATTTATGAGACTTTTCTGTAAGTCGTTGGCTTCTGTATTCTGTTCGGTGGAAAGAAATGCAACAGCTCCGGAAACGTCGCCGGAAGTTATTATCGGGATTGCCGCAATAGCTGTACGTTCTATGCCTTCAGCCGGAAAGAAATTATTACTTTCACCGTTAGGACAGAAATATTGTCCACGATTTTCCATAAGTTCTTCAAGCTGACCTGTTACACGACGTTCCGAAAATTCTTTTTTGGAAACACCAGCCGATGCAACAACATGGTCTTTATCGAATATCACAACCGGACAACCGGCTATTTTGTACATTATATCAGCGACATATGAGGCGTTTTCACTCATTTCATTTATAGCGGAATATTTCTTGAAAATGACTTCACCGTCACTGTTGGTATAGATTTCGAGTGGGTCTCCCTCACGGATTCGCATAGTGCGTCTGATTTCTTTTGGAATTACAACACGACCTAAATCGTCGATTCTTCTGACAATGCCAGTAGCTTTCATATATAATATCCTCCAATGAATAATTTTATTTGGATTTGTGAGAATATTATTTGCCGTATTTTTTCAAATATTCGTTAAATTTTTATGAGAAAAGATTTAAAATACGCTTTTTCTGCTGTAATCTGTAATATCGCTTCCTAATATACTATAAAGTTCCGGTACTGTCAGTTTTTTGTTTATGAGTGAAAGAAGTTCAGCGTCAGTAACGCCGATAAATTCTATGAAATCAACTTTACCGTTTGGTGTATCTATGCTTTTTACTTTAGTGTCTGAAACTGTTATGAAACCGGTAAGCATTGACTTCTGATTATAGTCAATACCGGTTTTCTGACCTGTATAAATGTATTCATTTTCCTGAAACAGTTCACCGTTTTCAAATGTGATTTTTGCAATTTTCTGTAATATTCCGGCGATACATCTGATTTCATTTTCTTCATCTTCAATATCATAACAGCCTTTTTTCAGTCTTAAAGTAAACTCCATACCATATCCGCTATATTCCGGATTATCATTTTCTTTTTCGTAAAGTTCAGTAAGTCCGAACGTCACAAAATGCCAGTAATCGCCACCATCATATACGCTTATACCGTCAAGTGGGTCATTTCCGCCGAGAATGTACGGAATAATTGTACGATAATGTTTCGGATTATCCTGACCAGTATAAATTTCTGTAAATGCTTTTTCGATAGCTTCCCATCCGGATAAATTAAGTTCTTCTGATTGATTCATTTTTATTATTACTCCGTTTCATATCTGTCTCTTATAAAAATCTCCGAGCCCACGAGACTTAGAGGACTCTCGTATGCCGG
>CAMWUB010000051.1 GCA_947177345.1 uncultured Ruminococcus sp.
GGTATATAGAGTTGTTTTTATGAAACTAAAGGAATTAAGAAAAGCAAAAAGAATCAGTCAGCAGAGACTTGCAATAGAATTAAATACCACTCAAAATACAATAAGCAGATACGAAAGAGGTGAACGGCAGGCGGATTATCGTACACTTATCGCCTTGGCGGATTACTTTAATGTTTCGATAGACTATCTTCTTGAACGTACAGACAATCCTACATTTTACCGTTAGAAAATAAAAAAAATTCCGTTCCATTTCCGGAGCGGAATTTCTTTATATATAATCAGTTATTCATACCGATTTCAATAGCCTTGAAGTTGTTTTCTATAAGATGTGCTTTTGCAGGCGGTACTACTTTTTCTATAGCTTTTTTCATGGTATCGAGTGTGAAAATACCAGTCTCTTTGATTAGCTTACCGAGCAGGATTATATTTGACCCACCTTTTAAATTGTTATCCTCCGCAAGCTGTGACGACGGTATGTAATAACATTCCACGTCTGAACGCTCACATTTTGAGTCAATTAAAGTACTGTCGACAAATATTTTACCGTTTGGCTTTACGGCGTCAACGAACTTGTCAAAAGACGGCTGATTCATAGCTATGAGGATATCCGGAGTAAGTACGAGCGGTGAACCTATTGGTTCGTCGGAAATACATACGGAACAGTTAGCAGTACCACCACGCATTTCAGGTCCATAAGACGGCAACCATGATAATTCTTTATTGTCCATAAGTCCGCAGTATGCAAGTATCTTACCGGCAAAGAGTACGCCTTGTCCACCGAATCCGGCGAGAACTATTTCAGTAGTCATTATTTGCTACCCCCTTCCGCTGTGATGTCCTTATACACTCCGAGCGGATAATAAGGTATCATTTCTTCCTGAAGTCGTTTTATCGCCTCAACCGGTGACATACCCCAGTTAGTAGGACAGGTTGAAAGAACTTCCACTATAGAAAGACCACGTTTTGCCTTTTGATTTTCAAAGGCTTTTCTTATAGCCTTTTTGGTCTCACGGATATGTGGTACTGTATCTACCGATACACGCTGTGCGAGTGCCGTACCGGTAAGCGTTGAGAGCATTTCGCATACTCTTACAGGGTATCCGGCGAGTTCAGGGTCACGACCATATGGGGTAGTCTGTGTGACCTGTCCTGGAATGGTAGTAGGTGCCATCTGACCGCCGGTCATGCCGTAGATAGTATTGTTGATAAATATAATTACTATATTCTCACCACGTGTCGCAACGTGTACCGTTTCCGCAGTACCTATTGCGGCAAGGTCACCGTCACCCTGATAGGTAAATACAAACTTATCCGGATTGGTTCGTTTAACACCTGTAGCAACCGCCGGAGCTCGTCCGTGTGGGGCTTCAATCATATCGCAGTTGAAGTAATCGTATGCCATTACCGAACACCCTACCGGACATATCCCGATTGTATCGCCCTCAATGCCCATCTCGTCGATAACTTCACATATAAGCCGATGTACTATACCGTGCGTACAGCCCGGACAGTAATGCGTTGGGACATCTATAAGCGACTTTGGTTTTTCAAATACAACAGCCATTATTCAGCACCTCCGACTTTCTTGATTTCCTCCAGAATTTCCGCCGGAGTGGGTATAATACCGCCTGTACGTCCGAAGAAGTGTACAGGTTTGGAACAGTTTATAGCAAGTTTAACGTCGTCAATCATCTGACCCATTGACATTTCAACGTCAAGGAGACATTTGGCAGACTTACACGCCTCGTTGATTTCTTTAACAGGGAAAGGCCATAGGGTCTTAGGTCGGAACATACCGGCTTTTATACCTATCTCACGAGCAGAATTTACAGCAGATTTTACTACACGAGCAGTCGCACCATATGCACAAAGAAGTATATCACAATCTTCAGTGAGGTAAAGTTCAGCATCTGTTTCCTCCGCCTTGACTTTTTCGTATCTCTCGAATCTGTTATATACAGAAGTCTGTAACTCGTCCGGTTTGAGATAAAGCGAGTTGATTATATTATGTTCCCTTTTGTTGCCGTGACCATTTGCAACCCATGAAGATTTATCATAGTCGTTGACGGTTATTTCCGGAAATGAAACCGGCTCCATCATCTGACCTAAAAGACCGTCCGCAAGAATCATAGCTGGCATTCTGTACTTGTCTGCACGGTCGAAAGCAGTTACAACCATGTCAACCATTTCCTGTACAGATGCCGGAGCATATACGAGTAAATGAAAATCTCCGTGACCGAGTGCCTTAGTAGCCTGCCAGTAATCCGCCTGTGACGGCTGAATACCTCCCAGACCTGGCCCACCACGCTGTACATTTATAATCACTGCCGGAACGTCCGAACCGGCAAGATATGAAATACCCTCACTTTTAAGAGATACTCCCGGTGAAGATGATGATGTCATGGCACGTACACCTGTAGACGCTGCACCGAGTACCATATTTATGGCGGCTATTTCGGATTCCGCCTGTAAAAACACTCCGCCTGCCTTGTGCATACGCTTTGCCATATATGCGGAAAGTTCAGTCTGTGGGGTTATCGGATAACCAAAAAAGCATTTACAACCGGCTCTTATTGCGGCTTCTGCGAGTGCCTCATTACCTTTCATTAAATTTCTTTCCAAAGTCAAAAACTCCTTTCGATTATTTTTCAACTATAATAGCACAATCCGGACACATCATACCGCACATTGCACAACCGATACAAGCATTATCATCTGTACAGACAGCATAAAAATATCCTTTTTTGTTGCGTTTTTCTTTCTGAAGTGAAACTATCTTCTTCGGACAGGCGGTCACACATAAACCGCAACCCTTACAGCGTTCACTTATAACTGACATCTTAGCCATTAACTCAACTCCTTTCAGTTTTTATATTTCCCATAACGGCTTTACATAAATTTTTACAGGATAAGCACAGGGATTATCTGTAATTTCAGCACATTCTTCCGGATACGTTGTAAATATAACCGGAAGCCCTGTCTTGATAGATATTTCAGTAGCAAATCCGGTGGATTTTTCTACAATTTCAACAGTAGTTTCCTTACCTAAATTAGTATTGTTTACTATCGCCGTATGCCTCATGCGTGAGGCATTTTCAATCTCGTACATAAGTTTAATAGCTTCGTCGGGTGTAGATGTAAGATAACGTCGCTGATTTATCACATAGAACATATCAACGTCACCACCGTATGCTGAGAGTGCCTCCGCATATCTGCCGAGTGCAACAGCTCCGGCATCGTCACCGCCTACGTCGATAATAAGACAGTCTTCACTTTTTGCAATCTGTTCTAAATCAAACTGTATTGACGGTATATCAAGATTACTGTTAGCGAAATCGGGGGCGATAAGTTTTATATTTTTTTCCGAAAATAATTCTCTGAAATCTGCCGTCCGGAAATACGGATTGACAATATCCAAATCAACAACTGTAACAGCTTTACCCTCACGGCTTGCCCCTACAGCGAGATTGACGGCGAGGTTTGTTTTTCCGCTACCGTAATGACCGGTAATAATAGTAATTTTTTTCATTTAAATCCTTTCTGCCGGAAATTTTCCGGCAAAGAAAAAAGTCTGTAAATAATATTATATCATATTATCCGGACAATTGCAAGATATTTATGCAGATTCACAAAAAAACCCTCCGACTTTTCAGCAGGAGGGGTTTTCTTAAGTGTGATTATTCTGCGTCAGAATTTTTTTCAATGTAAGAAACAAGGTCGCCTACAGTCTTGATTTCCTCAACAGCTTCATCAGGGATTGATACTTCAAATTCATCTTCGATAGTTGTTATAAGATCAACAATATCGAGAGAATCAGCACCGAGGTCATCCTGAATGTTAGCTTCAAGTGTAACATCGTCTTCTTCAACGCTGAGCTGTTCAACAATAATGTTCTTGAGTTTGTCAAAAATCATGTTCTTTTTCCTCCTGTATAGATTTTATATCCGGCGGTTACCGGAACTGAAAACGGGTCATTCAATGAAGTCACCGATTTTCCTAAACTTAGTATAACGTTCTTTTAGCAAAACGTCAATATCTTTTTTGCATTTTTCCTGAATTTTATGTGACAAATATTCTTTAATATTTTCAGAAATTTTGTCTAAATCGTTATGTGCACCACCTAAAGGCTCTTCAATGACCGTTTCGGCGACTCCTAAACGTACCATATCTTCAGCGGTAATCATCATGATTTCGCTTGCTTCCTGCTCCCGTGTAGCGTCTTTCCACAGAATACTTGCAAACCCTCTCGGAGACAGTACGGAATACTGTGCGTTTTCCAACATTGCAAGCTCGTCGCATACACCGAGTGCCAACGCACCACCGCTACCGGCTTCACCGAGAATAACGGAAATTATCGGTGTACGGATTGTCATGAATTCTGCTATATTTTTTGCTATAGCCTCGCCCTGACCTCTTTCTTCGTCAGGCATACCACATGATGCCCCTGGTGTATCAATAAAACATATTACAGGTCTGTGAAATTTTTCCGCCTGTCTTGCAAGTCTGAGAGCTTTTCTATAACCCTCGGGGTGTGGCATAGCAAAATTACATATTTTATTCTCGTTTATGTCACGACCCTTTACCTGTGCGATTATCGTTACAGGTGTACTGCCGAGACGTGCTATACCACCTAAAATAGCCTTGTCATCGCCGAAAAGCCTGTCGCCGTGCATTTCATAGAAGTCATTGAATATTAACGGCAGATAGTCATTGATAGTAGGTCTGCCCTTTGCGTGTACAAGCTGTATGCGTTCCCATGCAGATTTATTATTATCCATAAGTCAGACCTCCCTTTCTGCCGGATAATATCCATGCAATTTCAGCAGATGTGAAAGAGTACTCCGCATTTTACGACGTTCAACAATCATGTCAACAAAACCCTTTTCCTGCTGAAATTCCGCAAGCTGAAAATCTGCCGGAAGTTTCTGTTTTATAGTACTCTCAATAACCCGTCTGCCAGCGAATCCTATTAAAACTTTCGGTTCAGCTATGATAATATCCCCTAATGATGCAAAACTTGCCGTCACACCGCCTGTTGTAGGGTCTGTCATAACTGTTATATAAAGTCCACCGCTTTCACTGTGTAGCTTTACCGCTCCGGAAGTCTTTGCCATCTGCATAAGTGAAATAATACCTTCCTGCATTCTCGCACCACCTGAAGCAGTGAACATTACGACAGGTAGCGAATTTTCTGTAGCGTACTCGAAAGCACGTGTTATTTTTTCACCGGCTACGCTACCCATAGAACCCATTATATAATGAGAATCCATTACACCTATAACTACCGGTGAACCTTTTATTGTAGCCGTTCCGGTAATAACAGAATCGTTCAGACCTGTCTTTTCACGAAGTTCTGCCTGTTTTTCGGAATAATCCGGAAAATTAAGCGGATTTCCGCTTACAAGACCGGAATCAAATTCCCTGAAACTTTCCTTATCGACAGTTATTGATATTCTTTCTTTTGCGGAAAGTCTGCCGTGATAGTTGCAGTTCGGACAAACCCTGTGTAATTCTTCATAACGTCCCAGTAATACATTTGTCTGGCATCTCGGACACTTGAAAGTTTCTTTTTCTTTCGATTTTTCTTCCTCGTCGCCGTTGAAACGTTTTTTTACAACGTTGAAAAAATCTTCAAACATTTTTCAGACACCCCCCTTGTTATTTCTTTTTATTTTTATCCATGTATCTTCCAAGGAAACCAATGTCATAATTACCGTTTATAAAATCAGGGTGTCTGATTATTTCAAGCTGAAAATCTATATTAGTATCCACGCCCTCGACTATGAACTCCGCTAAAGCCCATTTCATTTTACGGATAGCGTCGTTTCTGTCAGAACCGTGTGCTATAAGTTTACTAATCATGGAATCATAATACGGCGTAATCGTATATCCCTGATAAACTGCACCGTCTATTCTTATCCCAGGACCACCAGGCATATATAATGCCGTGATAGTTCCCGGTGAGGGTCTGAAATCAAGTTCCGGATTTTCTGCGTTTATTCTGCACTCTATAGCGTGACCGTTTATTTTAACATCGTCCTGAGTTATTTTCAAGGGCATTCCGGAAGCTATTTCAATCTGTGCTTTCACAAGGTCTATACCAGTGACTTCTTCTGTAATGGGGTGTTCCACCTGAATACGTGTATTCATTTCCATAAAATAGAAGTCTCTGTTTTCGTCAACAAGAAATTCAATAGTACCGGCGTTATAGTAACCGCACTGTTTAGCGACTGTCACCGCCGCCTGACCCATTTTCTTACGGAGTTCGGGGCTTATTATCGGGCTTGGACACTCTTCAAGTACTTTCTGATTACGTCGTTGCATGGAACAGTCACGCTCATTAAGATATACATAATTTCCGTGTTGGTCTGCAAGTATCTGTATTTCCACATGGTGCGGATTTATCAGGAATTTTTCTATATATATGGCATCATTGCCAAAATAGTTCATAGCCTCACGCTGTGCGGATTCTATCTGTGCTTCGAGTTCTTCCGGACTGTCAACACGTCTTATACCTCTGCCACCGCCACCGGCTGAGGCTTTTACAAGTACCGGATAACCTGCTCTTTCAGCGATTTCCCTTGCTTCCTCCAGTGACGACACTGCACCGTCTGAACCAGGGATAACAGGAACTCCCACATTTTTCATAGTCTCCTTTGCGGTGGCTTTATCGCCTAACATCTCTATGGAGTTATATGACGGTCCTATAAAGACTATCCCGAACTTCTCACATAAACGTGCAAACTCCGCATTTTCGGAAAGAAATCCGAACCCTGGGTGAATAGCTTCCGCACCACAGTTAAGAGTAGCCTGTATGATAGCATTCATATTAAGATAACTGTCTTTTGTCTGAGGTCCGCCGATACATATAGCCTCGTCGGCAATCTGTGCGTGCAGTGAATTTCTGTCAGCTGTGGAGTATACTGCTACACAACGTACACCGACTTCCCGACAGGCTCTTATTATACGGACGGCTATTTCACCCCTGTTTGCGATAAGAATTTTTTTAAACATTTTACCCATTACTTTTCACCGTCAGCCATAATACAAGTTATCTCGCATGAAACAGCCCTTTCACCGTCAACGGAAGCGAGACATTTGCAGGTTGCAACAGGTCCTCTTTGTTTTATTATTTCTACTTCAAGGTCAAGAACGTCATTAGGAACTACCTGTCTTCTGAACTTTGCCTTGTCGATACCGCCGAAAAGTCCTATTTTTCCCTTAAACTCCGGCTTAGACAGCATACATACTGCCCCTGCCTGTGCGAGCATTTCAATCATAAGTACACCTGGTGTTACCGGATAATCCGGAAAATGTCCCTTAAACCAGAAATCATCTTCCTTAATATATTTCCTTGCCTTTACGCTGACACCGACTTCCATTTCAACGATTTCGTCGATTAAAAGAAACGGGGCTCGGTGTGGTATTATTTCCATAATCTGTTCTTTATTCATAAGTATTTCTGACATTTTTTTCCTCCATTTATTTCAGTCCAAATCATATCCGGCAAACTGAATCCATCTGCCTTTTTCTGATTTATAATACAACCGGATACTGTATATTCCGTTTGCTTTTACTTCTTCCCATGACATAGTTTTTCCGTTAAGAAGTATACATCTGCCGTTTTCGTCAAAATCATAGTCTTCATTGTCATAATCGTCGATACTGTAAGACATTTTTATTCTGATTTTTGCAGGTGGTATATCCAGTTTTTTCAACGGACGGTTTTCAATCTGTTCTTCTGTAAAGATGTCACAGAATAATGCATCATATCCGTGAAAAGCACGGTCAAACAGAAGAATTTCTTCCCCTGTTTTCACCGATTTTGCTACAAACTTAGATACTGAAAATTCTGTATCTACAATAAGCGGATATTTCAGCTCCCTGATTTCAAGAAATTGTCCGTAATACCATATTTCAAAACGTCTGCCATTCTGGGAATCCGCAACATTAACAGAAACAACATTATC
>CAMWUB010000052.1 GCA_947177345.1 uncultured Ruminococcus sp.
CCTCAGAGAAGTACAGGCAATCGCCGAGGATTTAAAAATAAAACTTACCAGTTTTGAATATGATACAATTTCTTCAACGATTATCCGACATAAAAAACGTTTCGGAATAATTGCCGGTATAATTTTTGTCACTGCGATTTCACTTTATTTTTCCGGAATCATAATGACTATCGAAATTCAGGGAAATTCAAAGGTAAGCGATTCAACTATAATTACAGCCCTCGAACAGCTGAACATTAAACAAGGTACGCCTATTAAAGACATTAATTTTCCGTATTGTGAAAACGAACTCCGCCTTATGATTGATGATGTTGCATGGGCTGGTATGCATATAAGCGGAAACCGTGTTGTTGTAGAAGTCACGGAAATAGTCGAAAAACCCGAGATGATTAACAACAGAATCCCTTGTAATGTTGTTTCGTCGCATGATGCCTATATAACTTATACTTCCGTTTATGATGGTCAGTTAATGCACAAGGTAGGCGATTATGTACCATATGGTACAATGCTGATAAACGGCGTTACCAAAGACGAAACCGGTCACGTAAATTTGCATCACGCTATGGGAAAAATTACCGGTACTTATGAGGAAACAGTAACTTTCGAGGGAAATTATAAAATCAGACAGTACAACCCTACCGGTGAAACGTTCAGTCAGAAATTTCTGAAACTTTTCAGCTTTGAAATTCCTGTTTCATTTGGTAAAAATAAATTTGAAAACTTCACTACTGAAGAAAACCAGAAATATTTCAAGGTTTTCGGTAAAACTATTCCGGTAGGAATTGTAAAAAACAAGTTCACGGAAACGGAACTTTCCGAAAAAACCTACACTGAAGAGGAACTTTCCGCAAAAATTATGGAAAAAATTTATCTTTATGAAAAAAACTTCCTCGACGACGATATTAAAATACTTGAAAGAAATATCAAGACCGAAAAAAAAGAGGATTCCATTGAATACATAGTCACGTACAAACTCGAAGGCGACATCTGCGAACAAAAGGAAATTTTAATTAAATGAAAAAAATATATATTTTTTTCGTCTTTTTTGCCCTCCCGAATCACTTATATATAAAAGGCTCTTCTGGACTTTTCATAAAATCAATACGAAAGGACAAAACACATGAAAAAAATATCAATGATAATCGCACTGCTTGCGGTACTGAACATCTGTTCGTGCGGTCAGAAAACCGAGGACATAACCCCACCTGCTCCGACTGCTCCGCCTGTCGAGGAGGAAACAGCGGAAACAAAGACCCTTAACGTCGCCAGTATTATGAACAATTTTTCACAGGTAAAAAAAGAGATTGACAAAAAAATGAGTTGCGACGTAAATATAAAATTCTACCCAGGGGGCGACAATTCAGACCCTTTTGAATTACTTAATCTCGATATAATTTCCGGAGAAGATATTGACGTTGTATACGCCGGTGCTGATGATATGCGACAGTTCATAAAGAACGACTATTTAACTGACCTCTATCCGCTTATGGAACAGTCGGAAACTCTTAAAAAAGATGATTTTCTGCCGAATGTCCTGAAAGGTCTTGAAGTTGACGGAAAACTTCCGGCTATATGCGATAGCTGGATTTTATATACAGCCGTTGCAAAGACCGAAAACGTCGGCGAAAATATGGAAAACTGGACTCCGGAGCAGGCTTTGAATGCGTTCTATAATATGCCGGACGGTATGGAAAATTTCCTTAACTATGCGTGGATGGAATACGACATACCGAACTATTTAATAAAACGTGTTGCAGTAGATGCCGTCGACTACAAAAATAATACCTGCGATTTCGGCGGAGCTTTTCTTGAAATGCTTGAAAGTATTAATAATCTGCCGGAATTTCAGCCATATGACCCTGTCGGAAATGACAATCTTATAAAAAACCGTTCACTTGTCAGCGATATATATCTTACCGGAATTGACGCAATATTTACACAATGGACGTATGCAGATTTTGGCGGTGATGATGTAACTTTTATCGGCTATCCGTCGGAAACCGGCAAGGGCTATGTTACAGATGCTTCTTCCGCAATCGGAATACTTGAAACGAGTTCCGAAAAACAAGAGGGTTACGAATTTATAAAACTTATGTTAAATGATAAATCAATAAATAAAATGGTCAGTATGCCGGTTACCGAAAAAAATATCACTGACCAGTTAAAAGAGAGTAAATATAATAATATGTCCGTACACTGTCCGAGGAATCTTCCCGACAGTAACGAACAGATAGAGATTTCCGAAGAAGCTATTGAGAAGTTCGTGGAATATATCCGCAATGTTGAATTTGAACCGTATACTTCCGAAGAAGTGGAAAGAATAGTTTTAGAAGAATATCATAAATGTTACGCCGGTGAAATAACTCCTCAACAATGTGCGGATAATTTAAATAATCGTGTTTCACTCTATCTGAGCGAAACAGAATAACAAAATAGTCCCCATGAATATGAGTTCATGGGGATTATATTAATCTTTGCATAAATCGTAAGCCTGTTCACCTGTCATAGTTCCGGAAGCTATTCCAAGTATACCCTTTGAATATTTCTGGAATGCTTTCATACTTATAAGTATACATATTTTTAATATTGAATCGTCTGGTATGGTATTACCGCAATAATGGAACATCTTGAAATCTATGTTACCGTTTTTGTAACTCATTTCAAAATTTCCGTTTATCAGATTATAATTCACACGAGTAAGAAATTCAGACATTTCAGCCATTAACTTAGAGTCTTCAGAATCGGCTTTAACCGGACACATAGCATAAACTATGAAATCCCTTTTACGTACAGCAATTACATATGATAATCTTGTAATTTTTCCGCTGATATTAGCATTGAATTTAAACATACCTTTTGCCGAATTAAAATCAAAATTCATTTCGTCCTGTGTGAGTATATTTTTTATAGCTTCAGCAATTTCAATTGAATACTCCATAAACAACACTCCTTAAATTAATTATATATATAATTATATCACAATTCCGGTAAATGTCAATATGTTCTATGAAAAATCTGTAATATATGTAAATTTTCCATAAATATACTAAATAAAATAATTATCTTTTATTCAGTTCCCAGAACGCTACCGCACTTGCGGAGGCTACATTAAGAGAATCCACACCATCAGCCATGGGAATTTTCACGGTAAAATCGCAACTTTCAATAGTTGATTGCTTTAAGCCCTCGCCCTCAGTACCGAGTATAACCGCTATTTTTTCAAGGGACTTCAGAACCGGATTATCAATATCAACTGTATTGTCATGGAGTGCCATTGCAAGCGTACTGAATCCGTATTCTTTAAGAATCTCTATGTAATTTCCGTCGGGAAAATAAGCCCACGGAATACGGAAAACATTCCCCATACTGACACGCACAGAACGACGATATAAAGGGTCACTGCTGGCAGGAGTAAGGATTACTGCTTCAAACTTCATGGCAATCGCTGAACGTATCACAGCACCTATATTAGTCTGATTCATGACATCTTCAAGAACCGCTATTCTTTTATATTTTCCGAGTATTTCCGGAAGTTCCGGAAGTTTTTTCCTACGCATCGCACAAAGTATACCCTGAGTAAGTCTGAATCCGGTAATTTTTGTCAGTACGTCGCTTTCTGCGGTATAGACCTTTATATTTCCGCAACGTTTAATTATATCGCTTGCCTGTCCGGAAATGTATTTCTTTTCGGCGAGAACCGAAAGAGGTTCATAACCTGAATCAAGAGCAAGTCTTATGACTTTAGGACTTTCAGCGATAAAAATTCCGCATGAATCGGGTTCAAACCAGCGTTTCAGCTGTATTTCAGAAGTGATTGTATATGGCAATATTTCCGGCATGGAAAGATTTTCTATTTCAATTATTTCAGCCATTTTTTATCCTCCGGATTATAAATCCACTTATTTTTCAATCTGTAACAGATGTACCGATAATGACAAATCTGCACATATTTTTATCGTAAATACTCCACATTGCCGCCCCGCAACCTTCTTTTCCGTCATTGAAATAGTCCGAAAACTCATCATTCCACCGATAAATTTCAAGGTCTTTCCGGTAACACATCGGAAACAGTACGTGATTTATTTTTTCAAAATCTTTTTCCGTATAAGTCCGATACGGAATAATAAAGTACAGAACCGCATCACAGTAACCGATTTCTTCAGCGGTATAGCCCATTATTTTTTCCGGAGTTATTTTAAAAAAATTTTCGTTATCGCATTTCTGACAGGTCATTTTACTTTCGTCAACATAAAATGCCGGACTTTTTTTATAATAGTACCGGTTGCAGACACGTTTTCTTGTATTCAGTACCGATATTGCTTCTATAACCGCTTTTTTATGGGAAATTTCACCGTCTTCAGCAGACAGAAGAACATAATCGAGTGAAAGTTTATCGTATTTTTTTATGTACTCGTAAAAAATATCGTCTTTCATTTCGTACATTTTTAATAGTCCTTTCGTTTTTTATAAAACGTCCCGTAATGCGATATGCACTACAGGACATCTTTTTATATATTTCTGCCGAGTTGATAGGCTTTTTCGGGATAGTCTGTTTTCTCGAGAGCAGGCACATCTCCGCAATCGACGCCTATTATTGTACCGATTATTTCCCAGCCGAGATAATCCGCCATTCCCTCGAACGATGCCACCGCACCGGTAGCGGTTTTCTTGACGTCGTCAGCCATTGTTACCATGAGGGCAGTTTTCTTGTTACCATGTATCAAAGCATCATTAGCATAAAATCTGTCTATAACCGCACGTATCTGTGAAGTCATTCCGTAGTAGTAAATCGGCGTTACGAAAACTATCATATCTGCGGAAAGAATTTCCGGATTTATTTTTTCCATATCGTCCTTGAATGCACAACCGGTATCGGTATTGTGACACTTTTCACAGGCGATACATGGGTGAACATTCATGAAAGCGGAATCAAAACGACAGACTGCATGACCTGCTTCTTCAGCACCTCTTATGAAGTTTTCGGCGAGTACGTTTGTAGTACCGTGTTTGTGTGGACTTCCTGTAATTACGAGTATTTTCATTTTAAAGACCTCCTGTTATCTTATGAAATTTGTACGCTGAAACGGTTCTTTTTCCGGCAAACCGTATGCCTCTTTGCCAAGTGCGATACTTTTCATGAGGAAAGACATATTTCTTGCGAGTGTACGCATAGTCTGTAAACCCTCCGCATCCTGTGAGGCTTCACCCTGTACTCTTCCGTGAACGCTGTTCCAGTACTGACTTGACGCAATCGGCATACCGGTAATAGTAAAGAATTTGTTGAGTTCGTCGAAAGTTGCGGAAAGTCCGCCACGTCTTGCGACTGCTACACCTGCTCCTACTTTCATGGTTTTATCGAAGTGCGTACTGTAAAAAAGACGTGTCAGAAAAGATATAAGGGTTGAATTTGCCGAGGCATAATATACCGGCGTTCCGACTACTAAACCGTCACAATCCTGAAATTTCTGTGCGGTATCGTTTACAATGTCATTGAAGACACATTTTCCGTTTTCGACGCACGTATTACAAGCAATACAGCCTCGTATGTCCTTGTTGCCGATGTGAATTACTTCCGTTTCGATGTCGTTTTCATAGAAGATTTTCTGCATTTCCGCAAGGGCAATGTATGTATTACCTTGTACGTGCGGACTTCCGTTAATGAGAAGAACTTTCATTAAATTACCTCCGTATGATTAAATTATATTCTGTGCCGTAGCACGTAAAGTTATATATTTCCTGAACCATTCCGGTTCATTGTCGATATTGTCGAGAAGTGCTTTTATTTTGCGTTTACCTGTCCGCCTGTCGAGAACGGCAAGTATCCTGTAGAAATAGTTACCGTGATTCATGCATTCTTCAATTGTATATACATTCAGATAATTATGTACCATTTCCATTAAATAATCTTCGTGTTCAGTATATCCGAACATATCTAAAGTACCCATTTCCTTGGTTGCCATATCTACAGCTTCTTTAAATACTCCGTTTCTGCCACCATAGTAACCATTATATTTACGTCCGGACAATCTGCTTGCATATTCTGCAACTTTATCATGCCACTGCGGATTAGTTGCAAACCACGTTTCCTTGTCAACACGGATATAGAATATCGGAAACTGATAATCCCATTGGTTATCATAATAAATATGTCTTGCGAATGTATAATATACCCTGTCTCTGAGACAGTCAGCGAGCCGACTTTCAAGGGCTTTTTTAGTTTTGCTCCACATAGTATCACCTCTGTGATATTATACCATATTATCCGGAAAATTGCAAGTGTTTTTTATACAAAAAAACAGACCGTATAAAAATACAGTCTGTCTGATTTCATTCAAGAATGAACTTCCACGCACAACAACAGGAATTATCCGTAATATCAGGATAACAGCTTATGCACTCGCAGGAAATGCGGTTGTCAATTACTTTTGCAAATTCCGAATACTCTATAATACCTACCGTCTTACAAGGGTGATACTCCATATTTTTACGCTTTCTTGCGGTCTGTACAAAACATTCAGTATTTTTGTATATAAGAGTATTGTTTTCCGTAATTATTTCACCGGTATTTATATTTCCATAGAAACGTATTTTAAGAGCCTTTGCGAGACCGTCAAGTCCTGCCAGCTCCGGAAGATTCAGGAATTTTTTAATTCTCCGAGCCTCCGCAACCGTAAAGACTTTCCACGCCTCGACGTCCATTAACATAGCCTCGTCCATACCCCGACTTTTTTCTAATGCCTGAAACCATGCACCGTCCATAGCGAGCCAGTTTTTAGAGTAAATCCGTATAAGCTGTATGAGTTCTTCACGTGACATATTTTCAAGTAATTCGTCGCTAATCATTAAAAATCCTCCAATGGCAAAACGCATATAAGATACGGAATATATTTTATTTTTTCGCCTGTTACCGCATCATATATAGTTGCACCGCCACCGTTTTCATCTTCCAATCTGTAGGCGAGTACCGGTTTATCTTCGTAATCGACGTATATTGTAAGTTCCGGATATTCTTCACTGTCAAGCAGTTTTTTCATTTCATACCGTGAAAGATGTTTCACACTGGTATCGACTTCCATTATTTCTTCCGGAGTTTTCAGGAAATTCATGTCTACTTCCCTTAAACCGTCATTGCGTTCATAGACACTTGCACATATATTGTAACGCTCGTCGCCTTTTAACTTTACACCTTTATAATAAATGTCAAAGGCTTTACGCTGACTATATGTTTGTGGGTGGTCAGGATTATACTTGAAAGTAAAGTCTTTCATATCTGTATCGGGGTATCTTGAAAGTATTTCCTGTTTAAGTATGGTTATATCGTCGACGGAAACTTCCTTATAATCGTAATTTATTGTCGGCATATTTTCAATGACAGCCTGTTTCATGAGTACCAAATCGAAAATATCAAGTTTATTATCAAATGTCAAATCAGCGTTTTTCCAGTCGGTGAGGTCACCTGTACCGGAAAGCCATTTCTGAAACATTACCACGTCGGATATTGTAAACTGTCCGTCACCGTTGCAGTCACCGGCGGATATGCTGTCAATTTCAGATATATTGCCGTTTTCGTCGACGTTGAAATATTTAACAACTTTCTTTATTTCTTTACCGTCTTTTTCCCCCCACTCTCTCGCCTGCTTGAAAGTAACTTTTACCTGTCCGGAAGTAAACGGCTTATAGACCTGTACTTCTGTTATTGAACCTCCACCAAGTGGAACAATATTCCTTATATTCGATTTTTCGTTTTTTACAAGTTCGAGTTCTGCCGTGCCGGTATTTTCAACAATCATACTGTACCCACCGTCCCAGCATATTTCATCACATACTACAATGTAGCCGTCATGTATGGATATTTCACCGTTATTTTTTACGTAATCCGCACCCTCACTCATCGAATCCGGTAGCCAGCCGTATAAATCAGT
>CAMWUB010000053.1 GCA_947177345.1 uncultured Ruminococcus sp.
CTATATTTCTCACTCTCATCTATTACTTAAACGTCTATGAGAACAAATTCTAAGATTTTTCAGTTCTCTGGTGGTTTCGGAAATTTTTTCTTTTATCGGGTCATATTTAGCTTTCCAGTCGTCGTAATTATCTTTAGTGGCGGCGGCTTTTTCACTGGCAGTTTTCAGAGAGTCAAGGCGGTCTTTAGTATCGTGTATTGCCTCACCGAGTAACCGCTGTTTCTGTGCGAGTAGTTCAGTATTTGTCGGGTCGAGTTTCAGCAGTTTTTCAACGTCTTTCAGCTGTGACTGTGTATTTTTTATACTTTGGTCAACTTTGGAAAGAGATTTCTGAAGACCTGTGGTATCGCCGTTTATCTCAACGGTTATTCCTCTTACTTTCATTTGATTTGCCATGAGTTTCACCTCGCTTTCTAAAATTTATCAGTTAATTTATCAGTGAAAATATTGACTTTTTTAATCGGATAGTGTATAATATATGTGGAGGTGGATAGTATGAATATTATCTCAGTTATTGAAAACACAGTCCCGATTTCCCAGTTTAACCGTGGACTTGCAGGAAAAATCTTTCAGGAAGTAAAACAGAGTGGTGCAAAAGTCGTTATGAAAAACAACACTCCGGAATGTGTACTCCTTTCACCGCAGGAATATATAAGGCTGATTGAAGAAATCAATGACGCACGACTTCTTGCGGTTGCTTCCGAACGTATGAAGAATTATGACCCCTCGGAAAATATTCCGGATGACGAAGTACAGCATGAACTCGGAATTACTGACGAGGAACTTGCAGATTTTGAAGAGGTAGAATTTGAATGAAATGGAGTGTTGAATATCTGCCGGAAGCAAAAAAAGACCTGAAAAATCTTGACGGAAGTCAGCGTTTACTTGTGTTGAAAGCTATCAAAAAAGTTCAGACAAATCCTTTACCACAGTCTGAGGGCGGTTATGGAAATCCTCTCGGAAACAAAAACGGAAATGACCTGTCCGGTTTTCTGAAAGTAAAGCTGAAATCTGCCGGATTACGTATTGTATACAAAACAGTAAAATCAGATGACCAGATGCTTATTATTGTGATTGGTGCAAGAGCCGACGAAGAAGTTTACAATATAGCAGGTAAGCGTATACAGGATAATAATTTATAAAAAACTCCCCAATAATTCGGGGAGTTTTATGTTACTAAAATTTATCAAAGTCTTCCTGAGTGGGCTTGTACGGATATTTGAAGTCATCATTTTCTTTTTCGGTGAACATATCATTTACAAGCCCGATGGTCAGCAGGTCGAGGTCTGACATACTCAACCCAAGCTGAACGCATCGGAGCAGAAACAACGGCGTTGTCATCTGACGGTCAAGTGGTCTATGTTTTTTTTGGCAACTGCCTGTGTATCGTTGTTCAGTCCCCAAAGTTCCATTAATTGTGGAAGAACTTCGTAAATTGAGAGCATATTAAACTGTTCCAGCCAGTCGTCCGGATTGTCGGGAACGTTTTCAGGGTCGGCGTGTTTTGCCATAAGCCATGATAATTGCTCAAAAATCTCCAATGATTTAATACCCATGTTGCTGTTTTCTTCATCGTTTTCCTTGACAGAATTCTGCAGTTCAGAAAAATCTTTATAGATGTCACGTCCGAATTTCATTCTGTACATTCTTGGCAGTGCAGCAGATGCTTTGAATGGCACATCTATGCCATCAATTGTAATAATCTTTTTTATTGCCATTTTTATTCTCCTTTATCGACAGCTAAGTTCGTTTTCTCTTGGAAAGTTATATCTTCCATATATCCCATGATATTTTCGTGCAGCCTCATCATAAGCCTTTGCAGCTTCAATTGCGGTTGAAAACAAACCAAGATAGATAACTTTGTTATTGTATCCGATATCAGCTCTGTATTTCCCACACTTATGTAAACTGACACCTTTATAACCGGATTTATTATTATAACGTCGTTTTTCGTTACAGCTGTTTTTCTGTGGAGTAACCACTCGAAGGTTGCATCTTCGTTCATCGCTGACATTCCGGTTGATATGATCAACAAATTTGTTTCTGTCACATTTCATGATAAGACGTGCTAAAGAAACAGTTGAACCATTGATGTTAGTTTTAGGATATCCGTCTGATGATAAATGCCAATGATAAGACTGTACCAGTTCAAGATCCACAGAATCAAAAATAAAAGATTTTCCGTTTGAACAGTAGTATCTGTAATAATCATTTTCAGGTTCAATATGCCAACAATCAGCACATGAAATTTTATGACCACTCAGCAGATTGTCTCTATATACCTCGGCGTTTTTGCCACAGTCACATTGGCAAAGATATTTATGATGCCGATTGAATTTGCCAATGTGACTTATGACTACAAGTTTGCCATAACGCTTTCCAATAATATCATGTATATTCATTGTATCTTTATGATGCCTTTGCGGTTGATTTTGCCTGTGTTGCTGTAAAATCAGGCATATATACTTTACTGTACCAAGCGTCATATGTTGCTTTGTCAGTCTGTTCACATGAACGTGCTTTGACAAGTCCGTTATTGAGGGCTGTTGCAGTAAGCGAAAGTGTTTCCGTTTTGACTTCCTTGCTGTCCTCTGTGGTACTGGATTCCGTCGCCGGACGTGATGCGGAACAGCAATACAGAACGTGTCTGATATGATGTTTGTCGCCGTCGAACTCAAAAAGAAGTGCGAACTGCTGGAGTTCAGCGGTATTTGTTTCAACGAGTACTCCCTTATTATCGAGAATTTCACCGAGTATTTCCGTTGCAAATTCAGTAGTTACAAGGGCTATTTCAAGGTCACCTTCGTAACCGGAATTGTTGTTTATGACGTAATATACACCATTATCGGCGTAGAAATTTTCAGCTTCACCGTTTGCATCGATTGACAGCGATACAGCACCCGGAATATGTACCGGTGTAGCATACGTCGGTACGCCCTCGTCGTCAAAAGACAGGACTTTTGCATAATGAACCTTGTTCAGACCGAATTTTACCTTATTTTTTTCCATAGCCATAGCTATACCTCCATTTCATACAGGATTTCATAGAGTTTTTCGCTCTCAATCCATGTTTCAGATTTGTTATAAAAAATGTGATGATGCTTCGGAACTCTTTCAACTTCCGCTTCTGTTTCTTGAGATTTTTCATCATTATACAGCGAAATATTCAGTTGCAGTGAACTGTAATACATATGATTGTCAGCACTGAAAGTATTTTCACCTTCAATCGACCAAATTAAAAACGGCAGTGAGGGATTTTCATTTTCGGAAAAGTGTTCATAAGCAGATGGAAGACCAATTTCAAGCATCATTTCATGAATTTCCTCTTGTGTCATTATGACTGCAACTCCTTTTGAATGAGTTTGACAAGCATTTTTTCACCGTTTACACGTGCAGGTTTTATGTGCGGATAACCTTCTGCATGACCAATAACTGGTCCATTACGTTCATGTTTAACATCGTGACCATCTTCAAGCAAATGTGATAATTGCATTGCAGATTTTGAATATACAGTCGCAGAAATTTTATGTGATTCTGCATCTACAATTTTTATTGTCCAGCTTTTGGCATAATTGCCAGTTCGTTTCCGATCATTGGCGGAAATTTCTTTTTTTACAGACGTAGCAGTTTTCCGGACAGCTTTTTTCATTCCTGCATCTGCAAGGTCAACATATTCGTGCATCAGCCCCATCATTCTTTCTGCTAACTGGTCAATGTGTACAGGTTTTGCATTAGTAAATTTTGACATTATCTCCCACCTTTCTTGCAACGGCTGTTATTTTTATATAGTCCCGACGTTCAAAATCCGGCGATATACCCGTGATATTATAAATCATACCACGGAATAAAATACAGTTTCCATTTGTTGAAATTCTAAGCGTTTCGCTGTTCTGACGTATCATAAACTGTAAAGTCTGGACTTCTTTGGTAACTCCGGATTTTGTCTGTTCTGTAGAAGCGTTCACAGAGTTTCGAATAGACACACAAGCCCAGCAGGAAAATAATTCGTTCTGCTGAGCCTTGTGATTGCCTTTATTATCAATATGTGTTGTATTTTCTAAAATAGTAATACGCTGATTGAGTTTTCCGATTTCCATTAAATCACTCCCTCACGCTGTTTGAAGAGAATAGCACGGAGAGAAAGAGTAAGTTTGTCAAAATTCGCTGTATTCCGGTTTTCGTAAAGATACGACACTACGAATAATACAGCGGTTCTTGTAATATCCTCATTGCGTTCAAATTTTTCTTCGTCCATTCTTCCGACTTCCATGCAGAGTCTTTTTGCAGTCAGAAGAAAGTCGGAAATCTGCCTGTCTTCATCGTCAGTGTCAACACGTAAATAAAGTTTTGCTTCTTTTAATGATACCACCCTACCCACCACCTTTTAAAATCAGGAAAGTTTAAGAATCTGTACGGCTTCCGGAAGTACAAGTTTTCCGTCAACACGTTCCTTTGCGACAAAACCAATCATACCGTTTCCGGCAAAAAGTTCATTAAGCTGTTTGAATGAACGTGAACCTCTGTCGCCGATATTGTAATATTTGAAATCGCCAAAAGCAATGGAATTATCCGGAGCGTATGCGGAAGTATATACAGTATATCCCAGTACTTTATCAGGTTCGCCTGCCTGATAGGACGGTTGCCAGAGATACGCACCGTTATTATCCTTGAGTTTGCGGAGTAATCCTAAAGTCTTATCGTTCATGATAAATACAGCATTCTTACGATACGGACGTTTAAGAGCATATACAAGGTCTATGACGTCATCTGTCTTGACAGCACCACCAAGAGTTCCGGCAAGCTGTCCGCCACCGGTTGCATTGAAAATACCGGTCGGCTTGCCTGTACCGTCACCATTAAGAAATGCATCTTCTTCAGCATTTGCGATAGCCTTTCCGAACTGTGTAAGCAGATAATTTTCAAGTCCGAATGCATTATCACAAAGAAGTTCTTCCGTAACCTTAACGGCAACGTGAAGTTTATGTGCGTCCATGAGAATCTGGTCAAAAGTAGCATCTCCCCATGTAAGAGCCTTACCCTCTTCAATCCAGGCGGCAGCAGGTTTCGTAGCGGCTACATTTATTCTGTGTTCACCGCTTGTAGTGATTCTCGTTGCGAGTTTACGAATAATATTTTCTTCGTCGAGAACGTCAATAAGTCGACGGTCATACTCAACCGGTACAAGATAACCACCGTCAGAATCGACACCTTCCTGAAGAATGTTGCTTATCTGCTTGAAATTGGTACGGAGTGCGGTAAGCATAGCATTTTTGTATTCGTCGGAAGCTCTGCCAGTTTTAGTGTTTGGCTTGTTAAGAATGGGTTCAGAAGTCGGCTTATTGAGTTTATTGCCGAGTGCCGAAAGGTTTTCAAGGCGGTTTATTTCCTTACCGAAAGCAATAATTTCAGCTTCCATTTTGTCGTAAGTCTTGCCGTCTTCTTCGGAAAGCACACCGTCTGAAGTTCTTTTGCTATCGAGGAAGTCATGGGCTTTATCCCATGCTTTCGCTCTTTTTTCCATAAGTTCCTGAATAGTCATTTTAATTCCTCCAATCAGTATTTTAATAAGTTAAGTCTTTTTTCAAGCTGTTCAATAGGTACGCTGTTTGCGTATGCGGAAACTTTCTTCATGAAAGAGTTACGTGACCTTGTAGCAGAAAAAGTCATAAGCTGAATATTTTCCGGCACTTTTTCGGGTTCAGATGTTTCTTTTTCTTCTTCCGGAGCAGGTGGAGTTTCTGCCTTTTTGTCAAAAAGAATATCGTCCACAAACCAAAGCTGTAAAGCCTTTTCAGTGTTCATCCAGGTCTCCTCGTCCATAAGGCGTGATATTTTCGCACGGCTGAGATGTGTTTTCCTTACATAAGCGTTGATAATGCTTTCCTTGACTTCCTCAAGTACAGCAATAGCCTTTTCAATATCGGATTTGTTACCATATGCAAAAGTCATAGGGTTGTGTATCATAATCATGCCGGTAGGTGATATTAAAGTTTCGTCGCCTGCCATTGCCACAACAGATGCCGCCGATGCCGCTATTCCGTCAATCTTGACTGTTATTTTTCCGTTATGGTTTCGGAGCATGGTGTAAATCTGACTTGCTGAAAAACAGTCGCCACCCGGACTGTTAAGCCATACTGTAAGATTTCCCTTTACTTTGGACAGTTCATCACGGAACATTTCCGGAGTAATCTCATCACCCCACCATGTTTCGTCTGAAATAGGTCCGTTGAAAATAAGTTCTGCTTCGTTTTCGTCGGAGTTCCTGAATTGCCAGAATTTTTCCATAGTTTATTCCTCCTTTTCATTTGATTTTGCAAATGCACCTGCATCAGCGAGTTTTGTGAAACTGCCGTTACACAGATACAGGTCACCGCCTTCTTCTGACGGTATACGGTTAAGTTCTTCGAGGTCACGTATATCATTGGCGGACAGCCAGCCATTTTATCGAGCAGTGGCATAGCCTTGCATTCTGCTTGCGTAGTCGCCTCTTAAAAGTCCCTCAACGTTGAACTTTATGAAATACTGTCCTTTTTCGTTGTCTTTCAGAAGTGCTTTCTGTAATGCCTGCTCCCACCGGACAAGCCACGGGTCAAGAGTGTATTTCACAAATTCAAGGCTTTGCTGTTCGATGTTGCTGAATGTCGCACGGTCGAGGTCTCCAATCATATGGAGCGGTACACGATACAGACGGGCGATTTCTTCAACCTGAAATTTTCTTGTCTCAAGAAACTGTGCCTCATTGTTAGGAATTGAAATCGGTTGATATTTCATGCCCTCTTCCAGTACGGCAACTTTGTGTGAATTTCCGTTACCGTAAGCGTTATGCCATGCTTTACGGATTTTTTCTGGGTCACTGATAACTCCAGGGTGTTCGAGAATACCGCTCGGACTTGCACCGTTTGCGAAGAATGTAGAGCCGTATTCCTCACAGGCAAGCGAAATACCGATAGCATTTTTTGCCATAGCAATAGGCGAATATCCTACAAGACCGTCAAAACCAAGTCCGGCAATATGCAGAATTTCTTTATCGTTCAGGATTATTTCACCCTGCTCTTTAAGATTCGGATTTGCTTCATCATACCGGCTGTATATGTAAATCAAGTTGTTGTGTTCGTCACGGTCAACTTTTACTCTGTCTGGTGTCAGCGGATAAAGTCCGGTAACATCTCCCCTGCCATTCCGGATAATCTGCGAGTAAGCATTACCATAAATCAGCAGATGTGCCATAAGAGTTTCACGGAAAATAAAACTTGTCATCTCGTGATTAGGCTGGTCGTGTAGCAAAAAATAAAGAGGGTGCTTTATAGCCCTCTCCTTGCCGTTTTCTGTGTACTGGTAGACGTGTAGCGGTAATTGTGCCAGTGCTTCCGACAGTACACGCACACACGCATACACTACAGTATGCTGCATTGCCGTACGGTCATTGACCCGCTTTCCGCTGTTTGTCCGTCCGAAAAAGTAACTGTATGATGGACTATCATAACTGTTTTTAGGCTTGTCACGGCTCTTGAAAAGCCCTTTGAAAATTCCCATAGAAATCAACTCCAATCTATAAAATCAAAAGGTCACGGCTGTTATAAACACTTGCACCGGTATCGCCGACACCACAACGTACAACACGGTCAAGAGCCATTATCAAGGCTACTGCACCGTCTATTTTTTCGGTGGATTTTTCCTTGTCGGGTTTGATGTTTCCGGCAGGGTCACGCTTTATGAAAATGTTATCCATCATCCAACGCAGTACTGGATTACCATTGTGTGCAATTTTTCCCTCAAGAGTGAGTTTCATTAACTCTTTAGTCGGCGGTGACATATCCCTGAACAATGCTAACAACTTAAGCATTGTGACCCTGTATGTAAAAGAAATCAGATAGAAA
>CAMWUB010000054.1 GCA_947177345.1 uncultured Ruminococcus sp.
ATATAGATGTATGGAACGTTACAAATATATTTTAATACATATAAAGGATAACGGAAAAAAATCTCTTAAATTCAGTAAAAAATTTGATTTCTTCATAAACAAATATACAATAGACAAGTTAGGCAACGGCTGGTATTTAGTGTTTCAGCATCATATATAAAAATATAGTACCTGAAGAAAATTTCAGGTACTATGATTTTTTTATTGTTTATGACTTTTTATAATCGACTTGCTACAGAGATAAGTTATCAGGAAATAGCCTCCGTAAATAATCAGAATCATTATTGAGGTAAAGCCGATAGATTCCGCAAGTTTTTCAGTACCGAAAGTTTCAAGAATGAACGTTGAGAACTTCATACCGAATACCGAATGTACGCAGGCGAGAAGTAGCGGAAGGAGGAAAAATATACCGGTCTGTCTGAACAGTGACTTTGATAAATCGCTTTCTTCTGCACCTATTTTGCGTAACATTTCGTATCTTGAAATGCTGTCGACGCTCTCGGAGAGTTGTTTAAGAGCGAGTATCGCAGCACATGAAATAAGGAAGATAAGTCCGATATACAGACCTATGAATGTAACCATCGCACCAAGTCCGATAGTAGCTTCTGCGATGTCAATTCTTGTATTAAGTGCATACCTGTAACCTATATGTCTATCATTTACTGATGATGTATAATCCTTGAAGAAATCTTTATATTTATTTTGTATTTTATCTTCAATGATTTGTTTATCTTCTTTTGTTTCTGCATTGTAATTGCCTATGAGGAAATCTACACTGGCGTAATTTTCGTCAACAACATTGTCGGGTACTACATAGAATCCGATATTAACGTGTTGTGACGATATATCTATAAAACCGTCCTGACACTCGTCATATTTTGATATAAGAGTATGTCCGAAAATTGTTACTGCCTTATCTGTAGTGAGAGCTTCATCACGTATTGCCTTGATACTCTTGAAATCGCATATTATAGCGTATTCGTTGTCATTTAATGTAATTTCATCTTTACCGTACATTCTCCGGATTGCGTTGTAGTCGCTGAGTTTAACAATATCTTCGGGACTACCGTATTCCATGTACATATATTTTTTCTGAACTTCTTCGAGGTGACTTCCGAGAGCATCTGCGAAAGTGAAGTTATCGGAGCGGTAAGCGTGGAAATGTACGGATTCGCTTAAATCTTCCTCAAAGTTGTAACCGTATTCCTTAGCTGTTTCCACTAAATCCACGAGTATATCCTTATCCGTCTGATTATCGTATTCTACAAATTGTATTTCCAAATCAGCCGGACACATTTCCTTTAAATTGGCGTTCATGGAGTTTCTTATTGAAAACGCTGACGATAATGTACAGATAGTCACGAAAAGCATAAGACATATAACTGTCATAGATGCAACAGTAGTATTTATTTTACTGCTTATCTGTCGGAATGTGAAACTGTTAAGACCTTTATAATATTTTTTCTTCATTGACATTACAACTCTTAACATCATACCCGATACTGACCAGAATATTAAAAATGTAGATACCGCACCTATTGCAATAAGTTTGGCGAGTTTTTCAGTACTCATATCATTGGTTTTCCAACCGGCTGTATAGTAAGCATATCCCAATGCACTGACGGAAACTATAAATATAATCACGCACAGTACCGGATTTTTAAGTTTAAGTTTTTCGGATTTCTTACCGGCTTGCATAAGATTTATCAGTTTACACTTGCTAATCATAAAACTGTTGAAGAACATCACGACAACGTACATAATACCGAAATATATAGCTGTTTTAATAATAGCGTCGGTAGATACCATGAAAGTATATTCCGTCATATCGGCTTCAAAGAGATTCGCAACCAGTGTACTCATAAGCTGAGATAATCCGATTCCTATAAGCAATCCGACACCCAGCGAACCGATACCGATTATGATAGTTTCTATCAGAAGTATTGCGGAAATTTTACCTTTTCCCATACCTAATATAAGATACAAGGCAAACTCTTTGTTTCGTCGTTTCATAAGAAAACGGCTTGCATATACGATAAGCAGACCGAGTACCACCGAAACAAATACGCTTATACCATTCAGCATATTTTTGAGTAAGTCAATAATATCATTTGTGTTCTGAGAGACTTTTAGAAAAGCAGTCTGTTCGCCGATAGCGTTGAAAACGTAGAAAACCGCAACGCCTATAATCAGCGTAAAGAAATATATAGCGTAATCCCGGAAACTTTTCCGGATATTGCTTAGTGAGAGTTTAAAGAGCATCGTTTACATCACCTCCGAGAAGCGTTACAACGTCTATAATCTTATCAAAGAACTGTTTCCGGTTATCGTCGCCACGGCTTATTTCATGGAAAACTTTTCCGTCCTTGATAAACAGTACACGGGTTGCGTAACTTGCGGTGAAACTGTCGTGCGTGACCATCATAATAGTAGCTTCGTGTTCGTGGTTGAGATAGTGAAAGCGTTCCAGTAACATTTTAGCGGCTTTTGAATCCAATGCACCGGTAGGCTCATCTGCGAGAATAAGTTTCGGATTTGTAACGATAGCCCTTGCAGAAGCTACCCTTTGTTTCTGACCGCCTGACATCTGATACGGATATTTCTGTAAAACTCCGATTATGTCAAGCTGTTTTGCGACGTTTCTTACAGCGTTATCGATTTCCGCCGGACTTACTTTCTGTATCGACAGTGACAGTGCGATATTTTCGTAAGCGGTGAGGGTATCGAGTAAGTTGAAGTCCTGAAAGATAAAGCCGAGTTTTTCACGTCTGAACTGATTCAACTGTTTACCCTTAAGTGTGGTTATGTCGATATTCTCGAGATAGATATGACCTGATGTAACACGGTCAATGGTGGATATGCAGTTAAGAAGTGTGGTCTTGCCACTGCCGGAAGCTCCCATAATAGCGACAAACTCACCTTTGTGTACAGTAAAAGAAATATCGTCGATAGCCTTAGTGAGACTGGATTTGCTACCGTAATACTTTTCAATCTGCTGTATTTTTAATAGTTCCATGTGTAATACCTCCTTGTGTTTATGACTTAATTATACAACAGATTTCCGGATTTGTCGTGTGTTTAATATTACGGAATGTTACAATTTTGTAATGTTAAAATTTGACAAAATTATTTTTTCCGAAACTGATTGAAATATCCGTAAATTCACCCTGTACTGATTCCGCTTTTACTTCGTGACCGAGACTGTCACAAAGATTCTTTATTATATACAGACCCATTCCGGTAGATTTAGCGTGTGTACGTCCGTTAGAACCTGTATAGGACTTTTCAAAGATATACGGTAAATCAGATGCGGAAATTCCCACGCCGTTATCACGTATGTGTAGAGTAGTTTTTTCTATGGAATCTGTTGTATATACGGATATTTCCGGCGTACGTTCTTCAGAAAAATATTTCATACTGTTTGCGATAATCTGACCGATAATATATTCTAACCATTTACTGTCGGTCATTACGAAGATGTCAAGATTTTCAGTTTTTATTGTAACGTTTCGTTGCTGGAGTTCCTCACGGTTTTTGAGTGCTATTTTTGAAAACGTTCTTTTAATAGAAACATCTTTTATAAGATAGTCTTTCTTGACGTTTTCGCTACGTGCATAGTACATAACGTTTTCTATGCAGTCGTCGATACGCCGGAGCTGTTCACTGTATTTGCCGTCAGTATCGGGATTATTATGACACATCAGGAGCAGGCTTGCAACCGGAAGTTTTATCTCGTGTACCCATAATTCAATATATTCCTGAAACTCCTCCGAACTTTTGCGGTATTCGGCGACGTTATCGCACATGGATTTATTGGTTTCGCAGAGGATTTCAAAGAAAATCTGACCTTCATAGAAATCAGGTACTTCAACCATTGATGATAACATATATTTTTTTTCAAGATTATCGCAATCGGAAGTAATATCGGTATAGAATCTGTATCGCCGGAAGTACTCCCATAAAATATTTATCGTACCGGACAGGAAATATACAAATCCTATTATGAAAATCTGTCCCGCTTTTATGTGAAATGCTGAAAGAAAATCCCATATTATCAGCCATGCAACCGTACTTATTATTATAGGTACTGCCTTATCTGCAAGAAATTTACTGAATTTCATGTTAAAATATACCCCTGTTTCTTGCGAGTTTCTATGGCGTTTTCGTAACCGAAATCAGAAAGTTTTGTCCGGAGACGACTGATATTAACGGTCAATGCGTTGTCGTTGATATATTCTTCATTATCCCACAAAGTAGTCATTAAGTCGTTACGTGAGACTATCTGTCCCTGACGGTCAAGAAGTAACTGAAATATAATCATTTCATTTTTGGTCAGGACAATTTCCGTCACACCGTCGGAAAGGCTACCCTTAGCGGAATTTACCTGTAGATTTCTGTAAGATGTTTTAATAATATCTTTATGGGTACGCTTCAGGACGGCAGAAATCCTTAGAAGAAGTATAGTCGGATTATATGGTTTTGTGATGTAGTCGTCTGCTCCGTAACTCATGGAAAGTACCTCATCAGTTTCGGAAGTCCGGCTTGTTACCATTATAATAGGTATATCAGTTTTTTTCCGGATATTTCTTAAAAGCATCTCACCATTGACAAACGGTATATTAATATCCAGTAAGACTAAATCCGGTTCAGCATTTATGATAGTGTTTTCAGTGTCGGAAAAATCGGTCATGTATTCTGTAGCGTAACCGGCATTATTGAGGAGTTCCGCAAGTTCCGTACGTATTGACCGGTCATCTTCTACGATATATATTTTATGCATTTTTTACAACTCCTTTCAGGCGTATTATAACATATACCGGTTTTTTTGTCAAATGTCATGCACAAAGAACCGGTAAACGCATAATATAATTATGAGGTGATAAATTTATGATTATGTGTGCAGATGTGATTGAAGTAAATAATGATAATCTGCTTGTCCGAGACATACGGACACAACAGGAAGTTATAGTAAATACGCCGTGTACTTGTCGGATTGATTCCGGTGACCGCATACGTATTGTATACAACGGTGCAATGACTAACAGTTTACCGCCACAAATCAGTTCACGGAAGATATTTAAAATTTCCAGTCAGTGCATATAAAAAAAACCGGACATCATAAAAAGATGTCCGGTTTTTTATCAGTTTTTGCGGTAGAGTTCCGGATTGAAGTCCGGTGCGATTTTATGGATTTCTGAAATAAGCCCTTCAAACTCTGCTTTATTGAAAACACTTCCGGAGCAGGCTATCTCAAATTCAGTGTTCATATAGAACTGATAATATCCTGTCTCAAAGAAACCGTTTCTGTAGTAGAAATTCCGTCGGCGTATTCTCTGTGAATTGTTATCTGAATTTTCGTCGGGAGCTTCAAAGTCAACGACTATCTGACAATTCGGATAATATTCTTTCAGCCTTTTCAGAGCCTGTCCGCCTATACCTCGTGAACGTTTTTCCGGACATACTGCAAAGTAACATATATAGACACATTTTCCGTATTTTATAGTGATAATAAATCCGGAAAATTTCTCGTCCGTATATATGCCGAGTACCTCTCTGCCGGATTCTTCCGAAAAACTGAACATATCGTCAATGTCAATGCGTTCATTTTCCGGAAAAGACTGATTATTAAGACTTTCAAGCATGGGAATATCAGCGGAATTTCTTTCAAGTTTTTTAAAATACATAAATAAATCTCCTATTTCCAGAACATAAATATTTTTTCGAGTTCGTAAGCCATTTCCGGATAATCAAAGTGCATTTCACAGTATCGGAACGCCTGATTGAATGACTGTACACCACTGACAACTATAGTCCATACAAGCGAAATGCCAAAGAATATATTTATCATCTTTTTTACTGCCGGATTCTGTGATTTAAGATATATTGAAAAAATAATCACATAAGCACCGGTGAGCATCTGCCATGCGAAGTCTGTCATATAACGTATAGAATAACCGCTTTCCCATACTGAGCAGATTATTATAAGCGGAATGACCACACACGGAAGAGCGATATACATTGATTTTATGAATCTGTTTTTTTTGTCGGGAATAGCTTTCAGAGCTTTTCCGGAAATAAAGTAAGCAAACATAGGCAACGCAAGGAAAAACAATCCGCATACGTTATGTGTGGAAGAATAATCGTTATAGAAGAATCCGCCTATATTCATATCCTGAAAATCTGCCGATATGAACGGATATTCAGTTGAAAATACCGGTATATTGAATAGATAGTTCCACAGAGGTATAAGCGAAAGCCTCCAGTGAAATTGTGTATTCCGGAAGTCGTTTATAGTCAGCGAGTATTGTATTCCGAACTCAAACGGCGATTTGAATCGCACATAGTTATATAACATCTGTATCAGACCTAAGCAAGCCATCGGAACTATCGAACATATAATATATTTCCTGCTCCGTCTGTTGATAAGTTTCTGTTTTCCGTGTGAGAATCTCGGTACAGCACCAATCATGAAAATCAAAGCACATATACAGTAAAGAACTATAGTGGGTCTGCAAAGTACCGCAACCGCAAACAATAATGATGATAAAGCAGTTTTAGGTAATGAAATTCTGCCTTTGCCGATTATGTTTGCGTAAATCAGGAAATAAAACGCCCATGTCATAAATGCAAATCCGGCTGACATTGCTATTTCATAAAACATAGGTCTTCCGATACTGTACCATATACCACTTATCATCTGAATTATTATCAGGCTTGATATGAACATTCCGGTAGGAAGCGTCGGAAAGAATTTTCTTGTAAGTTTCGTGAAAAACATTGAAAGTCCGATAATTCCGATAAGTGCGAATACAAGTACTGCTATGGATTCAGGGAAATAATAGCCGGTAAGTATGTTATAAGGCAGAAACAGCAGTATAACCGGAGCTATTCCGTAATATGAGTAGAATTTTCCATTGAAATATACATGGTCCCATGCGGAATTTTTAGCATAATCGTCATTCCATGACGGAACTAATTCAGATTCACGGTGCTGGTTATCATATGGATTATCAAAAGATTTGAGTAAGTCATCAGGTTGCGGATAAAGATAAGTACGACCATCTGCAAAAGCGTCAACGAGTTGCTGTGTGACCTGATTTCCGGAAGTCTTTGAAAGTTCTTCTTTCCATGTGCGACCGTCAAGGCGGTAATCTGTGACCCATACAGCCCATACGCACGCAACAGCCGTTATACAGACTACAGCCACCCGACAGAATCCGATATTTTCGTTGATACTCTTTTTCAGGAAAGTTCCGTTTATGAATCCGTTGATAAATATACTTAACAGTACTATCAGTAAAAATCTTATCCATGAAATTTCAACCGGCATTGACTTGTTAAGTGTTATGCTGTTCACGTGTGCTGAACCTGAATAAACAGGTTTAAGTCTTATTGTAAGCTCGCCGACTTCTCCGGAAAGCTCACACTGTAAGTAATGTGTCTGTGACTGATTTCTTGATATTATTGTGTGAGCAATATTCCGCCGAGGTGTAAAGGTTTGTGTTTCGTCGGTTGCATCAATGGAAAACTCAGCTGAACGTGTGTTATTATCAAGGTACATATCCATATATATCGTACTTAACTGCCTGTTGACTTCAGGTATTTTTATGACGAGTTCCTCACCGTTACGGACGGCTATCGAATTATCAGACCGTCGGTAGATACCACCCTTTTCAATCATGGAACGGCTTACTTCATACGTAATCTGCGGATAGTTTCCGAACCACGTCCGGTAAGAAGAAATATTGAATACAGTAAGTTCGAGTACAAGGGCAGTAATAATTATCTTCACCGCAAAGACTATTGATTGTGTTTTGTGTTTCCGGTTTACTGCACATAATATATATACTATAACTGTACATATG
>CAMWUB010000055.1 GCA_947177345.1 uncultured Ruminococcus sp.
CCGGGTACTACGGCCGGATGCGCATTTTTGTTAAACTCTCACTATTTACCCCGTTTACGTTATAATAATCGGTCGAATTTTTATTTTCTTAACTTATAAGAGGTTTTAATTATGATATTGATTTGGTTGATTCAAGTGTTTTTTGTAATACTTTGTGACTTTGCAAGTCCGGAATTGTTTTTCGCATTGCTTGCGGTTACGGTATTATTAAGAATTTTTATGAACTTTTCAGAAAAAAATACTTAAATTAAGGTTTTCATTATAACAGGTGATATTTTTCAGATTTACTGGGAATATCTTATATTTTTTATGTGTTTGCTCATTACATTTCCACGAGGTACTGCAAGCGATACAATAGAGGGAATAGAGTACTATTATCAATCTTATGTAATTTTGTTTTTTGTTATAGTAATGCCGATATGTTTTTTATTAGCGTTTCTGCCGTACATGATAAGCAGACGTTTATATAATAAATGTTACAGTTACAGGAATATGTCTGAAAACTGGATTTTTCCGTCACGACTGATAAGTGTTATTACAGTAACATTATATTTTGCCGAAATAATATATTATCTTATTGAGAGTACAGGGATATTCCGTGCAATGACATTTTTTACAGATTCGGTAATACTGATACTTATTGCAAGACGTTTTTTCCGGAATAAAAAATCTTGCGGAAATTATACCCGATACACTTCAATTATGAAAGTTCTTTCGGTTGTAATAAATATAACGTCGGGAGTGATAGCGTTTATAGGTGTCAGACTGGATAGTTTTATAATAAGTGAAATTGCGATATTTTTTCCATACGGAATAAATCTCCTGTTATACAGACGTTTATATAAGAAAAATGGTCTGTCTGAATGGTGGACGTTTCCGGAGATAATTATAAGTATCGTAGCATTTTTGTTATACTGGTACGGACTTACGGAGGTTTTTATATGACAGTAATTATTTTCTTTTTGGTGGTTATAGTTAATGTAATCGGATTTTACTTTATAGTAAGAAATTTTTGCCGTCAGGAAAGATATTCCGGAAAAAGTTCCGTATGGAGTACGGTTACGAAAATTTTTTCATTAATACTTAATCTTGTAATTTTTTGGAGCGTAATATATGCGGTTGGCGGTGGACTATGGCTTATGTCGGCACATGGACATTATTATAAATTGGAAAGTATTCATTTATCTGATTTTTTCACCGGATTAATACTTCTTGAAACAGCGGTATTTCTGCCGTATGGACTTAATTTACTGTTATATAAATGGTGGTACAAAAAAACAGGACTTTCAAAATATTGGATATTTCCGGCAATAGTTATCGGAGCAGGTGCATTTATATTATGTGTATTTTCCATAATTTCAGGAGATTTTATTAATGACTGGTCAACAGTCAACTGGAGGAGGTGATTATATGACAGTAATTATTTTTTGTTTTGTTGTAATGGTTAATGTAATCGGATTTTACTTTATAGTGAGAAATTTTTTCCATATGGAAAGATATACCGGAAAAAGTTCCGTATGGAGTACGATAACAAAAATTTTTTCAGTAATACTTAACCTTGTACTTATTTACGGTGTATTCTGGGGATTTTTTATAAGTTTAATGCTCATGTCGTCACGAGGTCTTTTTTATAATTATCATAAAATTTATGTATCTGATTTTTATACAGGTTTTTTATTACTGGAAGCATCAGTTTTTTTACCGTATGGGATAAATATGCTTTTATATAAAGTATGGTACAGAAAAAATAATCTCTGTAAATGGTGGATATTTCCGGCATTACTAATAGGTGCGGTAACTTTTTTACTGGCTGTATTATTTGTCATTACAAACGGATATATAAAAGACTGGTCAACATCTATATGGTTATAATATTAAAAAATTTATGTTATATTGTATTCAGATTGCAGACCATACGGAATATCAGTAACCTTAACTTCCTTGAAAAGCATAGCACCGCCGTCCATAGTGAGATAGTTTGCTAACCACTCATCAGGTGATAAGTCCTTGTACAGACTTATAACATTATCTTTTTCGCCGTTGATGTAGCCTATTTTCTTTCCGCAATCGCTTTTCGATACCACACAGAACGGTACATATTTTTTATCGTCCCATACTATAGAAGTATATTCGCCGTTATCGGTACTGGTCATATTTACCAGTTTTTCGTTACACGAACAGAATAACATCATTACTGACGTAAATATAAGTAAAAACTTTTTCATATTATACCCTCCGCAGTTGCACGTATTTCAAAGAACGTCCGGAAAACTTCGCCCTCGTTATGTATGGTATCTTTCATAGCACGTAACCGCCTTTTACCTATGCGACGGTCAAGAACTGCAAACACTCTTACGATAGCGTTTTCACTGGACAGACTTTTTTCTATTGACTGGTTGTCAAACTCATAAAAAGCTTTGTAAAAGCAACTTTGGTCAAACTGTCCGAACTGTAAAGATACATCGTCCATAATGAGAAATGGATAATATGATGTTCTAAGTCTATGATTTTCGTCTTTCGGGAGCAGGGGAGCTTTACTCCCACGTTCCCAGTAACTGCCCTCTATTATTTCCCTGCCGTCAAGCAGAATTGAAGCACGTCCGTAATGGTCGGGACATTTATTGTAACTTGTCGCAAAGTACCGTATATGACCTCTTAACGATTCGGCGAGATATTCTTTTTCAAGTTTATATCTCATTTTAGACCATGTTTTCATGTAATCACACCTTTCATAATTTTCCATATTTTAACATATACTTCCGGAAAAGTCAATATTTTTGTATCGTTTGTCAACCTGTATACAATTTATAGTTGACTTTATTTGTTGAAAACGCTATAAACGTTGTCAGTTTATTGGTTAAAATGACAGAATTTGTTGTAAATGAATAAATTTATTATAATTTCACTTGACTATCACGAAAAAATAAGATATAATAATTACAGTGTTAAATAATGTTTTGTTATTTGCACTCGTTTTGTTGTCTCCTTTCTTTTGTTCTACACATATTTATTTTGAATTTATCTGTGTGTGACAGGGTAATATATATACCCTGTCTATTTTTTGTCAGAATATATAATATATTATTCCGTAAAGTACCGCCGATGCAAGACCGTATAATATAACAGGTCCTGCGATTGTGAATATTTTAGTTCCGACCCCTAATATAAATCCTTCTGATTTTGCTTCTATAGCGGACGAACTTATAGCATTTGCGAAGCCTGTTATAGGTACAAGCGTACCTGCTCCGGCGTGTCTGGCGAGTTTCGAGTACCACCCGAAACCTGTACATATTGCACTTGCGGTTACAAGTATTATGGAAGTCCATGCACTTGCGGAAGTCTTATCAAGTCCGGAACTCTGGAGTATTGACATAATTATCTGTCCGATGACGCATATTCCGCCCCCTACCGCAAAGGCTGTACTTACATTTACTTTCACATTTGATTTAGGCGATGCCTGTTCAGTCATTCGACTGTACATCTGTGGAGTTATGTTCATAAAAAAATCAGCCTCCTTACATGCTATTATGTACGTAAAAGACTGATTTATACTATTTTTCACATGGTAACTACAAACGCTATGCTTTTACCCTCGTCATTCTCGACGCTTATTTTAAATTTATGCTTGTCAATTATGGATTTTGCTATAGCAAGTCCAAGACCGTAACCACCTGCAGTCTGACGGGTTCTTGAATCGTCAGTGCGGTAGAATCTTTCAAATATTTTATTTTTTTCCGAATCCTTAACGCCTGTACCGGTATTGTATACGGAAAATATTTTCTTATCACCCTGTTTTCTGAGAGTTACACGGACTATTCCGCCGTCATTGGAGTATTTCAGGGCATTATCTATGAAGATAGCAGTCATCTGTTTTATATGCTTTTCGCTACCGGTGACGGTCAGACCATCTTCAATATCGACGATAAATTTCTTGTTTGTCTCGAATGCCTGACACTCAAACGGTAAAGCGGTATTTGTCACCGCCTGACTTAAATTAAATTCCGAACATATAAAATCAGATGTATTATTTTCAAGCCTTGTAAGATTCAGTAAATCATTTACAAGCAAATTCATTCTTTCAGTCTGGGATTTTATATAATTCAACCATTTGTTTTCACCGATTTCACCGGAAAGTACATCAGCATTTGCGGATATTACTGTAAGTGGTGTTTTAAGTTCGTGACTTGCATCTGAAATAAACTGTTTCTGTTTATCGAAAGCTATTTTAATAGGTTCGATACTTTTTTTACTCAGAAAATATCCGACAAATGACAGTACTATAAGAGCTATAGCACCTATTATTATGGTAGTTCTTATAAACTGCTTCATGACTTTGGCTTCTTCGGTTTTATCGGTGAGGGCTATAAGAGTACCATTATTTTTTCTGACGTTATAGAACTGATATAAATTAGTCATGCCGGTTATATCCTTACTGTTCAGAATATTGTTTATATATTCCTGAGCCTCTTCACTTGTAAGGTCATCATTGTTCATGCAGGCGAGGTATTTTCCGTTACTGTCAGCCATTATGACGAAAAATTCCAAAGAACCGTAATTTTTCGGGAACGGTTCATTTTTCATATCGTCAGGGAAATCATCAGGGTGTTTTTTTTCCGGAATACCTGTAATAATGTTTCCGAGTCGGATTATATTATTACTTTCGTTATATGACTGTCGGAAAATATTTTCTTCATTCGGATTATAGAATTTCCAGCCGTCAGGATTCCACCAGCGGTCAGGAGTTTTGTGTTTATCATCATGTGGGAAATCTTCCGGAGGTCGTTCATTATCTGACGGAAAATCCGGTGGTAAATCAGGTTCGTTGCGGTTATCCGGAGGGGGATTATTTTCATTTTCTTCCGGAGCAGGTGGGAAAGTTTCCGGAACTGTCGTGATTTCAACAGTTTCAGCGGAAGTTTCTTCATAATATTCTTCATAAGAATCTTTTTCCGGTTCGTATTCCTCCGGAGGTTCAGGAATAGTTTCAGTTTCAGGTGATATATATTCTTCAGTTACTGGTTCTGAAGTTGAAGTTGAAATTATTTCTTCCGGAGCAGGTACGGAATTTGTTTCAGTAACTTCTTCAGTATTAGTTGTTGATTCTTCTGTAGTAGACTCTTCAGATATAGTAGTTTCGATAGTAGTTTCCGTAATGGTAGTATTTTCTGTAGTGGTAGTTGTAACAGGGGGCTGATTTTTTTCAGGTGGTGGTATCTGATTATGTTTTTTATGGAAATCTTCCGGCGGTGAAAAGCTGAATGTATCTGTTTTTTCGTCATATTCTGTACTGGAAGCTATTGTTTTTAGAACTTCTTCCGATTGCCTCTGCATGAATGAACTTGTTAATATATTTATAGAACTCAGTACCGCTATGAATATCGCAAGCAGTATACTTGTTATTACAGTGAAAAGTTTTAACTGTGCCTGTCTGAACATAGTACACCACCTATTCGAGTGAATAGCCTATACCTCTTGCGGTTTTAATCTGTACAGGTGCGGAGATGACCGTTATTTTTTTCCGGAGGAAAGATATATAGACCTCTATATTATTGTATTCGACATCACTTTCATAACCCCATATTTTTTCAATGATACGTTCTTTCGGTAAGATATGATGAGGATTTGCTATAAGCATTTCCATAATCTGATATTCTTTCAGACTTAATTTCACATCATTTCCGGCGTATATTATAGCACACGTATTCTTATTCAATTCAAGTCCATTGAACTCAAGTTTATTATTGTCGATTATTTCACCTTTACGCCTTGTCATAGCACGTACACGGGCGAGAAGTTCACCAGTAACGAAAGGTTTAGTTAAATAATCGTCCGCACCGCAGTCGAGACCGTTTATTTTATCTTCGACTTCGCTTCTTGCCGTGAGGAGTAACACCGGAGTATGTATTTTTTCCCTGCGGATATTCCGGAGTATTTCGATACCGTTCATGCGTGGGAGCATTATATCGAGAATAATTCCGTCATAAATTCCGGTAAGTGCATTGTCGAGACCGTCTATACCGTCATAGACCGTATCGACAGTATACATATTACGTTTCAGAATTTCAGATAAAGCATCTGCTAACTGTATTTCGTCTTCTACTACAAGTAATTTCATAAAAAAACTCCTTTCATTGTATGAAATATATTATAATTTATAAATATTAAAATAGTCTTAAAAAATAACGGCTCTTTATTCAAGAACCGTTTTTTAATTCAGGATTTTTTGTTGAGTTTTCTTATTGTATAACCCTCTTTTACTTTCATTATTCCACGGTCTATAGCAAGTGCGTAATCAGGAATATCTTTGGTCACGGTAGTTCCGGCGGCGGTGTAGACAGCTTTTCCGAGTGTCACCGGTGCTATGAGGTTAGTATTACAGCCTATGAAGCACTTATCGCCGATAGTACAGCGACTTTTTTCTATACCATCGTAATTTACAGTTACCGTACCTGCTCCGATATTTACCTTTCTGCCTACGTCGCTGTCACCTATGTATACAAGGTGTGAAACTGCTGTATTTTCGCCTATCACGGAATTTTTTATTTCTACAAAATCGCTTATATATGCACCTTTTTTAATATGACTGTCGGGTCTTATATGAACATAGTGTTCTATTTTCACATCATCTTCAATAACTGAATTATATATCTGTGAGGAATCTATTTTAACATTATCACCGATTGTACAGTTTTCTATTGTGGTATTTGCATTTATAGTACAGTTTTTACCTATTTTAGTATTACCACGTATTATAGTATTCGGCATAATTTCAGTACCTGCTCCGATTTCGACATTTCTTTCAATTATAACGCCGTCGGTGCATACAAAACCTATACCGTTGTTCAGATGTTTTTCAATAATCATCATACGGGCGTATGTATTGAGATTAAGTAAGTCTTTGCGGTCATTAGCACCCTTTATGATGTCCGCATTGTCAGATTTATATGCACCGGCATTAAGACCACCCGCAATTGCTATTGAAACGGTATCTGTTAAATAGTACTCTTTCTGGACGTTGGAGCAGGTTATTTTTCCGAGAAGTTTTATTAAATCCGCCGTCCTGAACCAGTAAGCACCGGAATTTACTTCAGATATTTTACGCTGTTCGTCTGTAGCGTCTTTCTGTTCTATAATACCGCTTATACCGTTTTCAGTACGGATTATTCTGCCGTATCCGTATGGGTTATCAAGTTCAGCGGTAATGACGGTCACGACGTTGTTGTTTTTTTCGTGGTATTCGAGAGAATTTTTAATAGTTTCGCCGTCGATAAACGGAGCGTCACCACACAGAACGAGAGTGTTTCCGGAAACGTCATCTTTAAGAAATGGTATCGCCTGCATTACAGCGTGACCTGTTCCGAGGCGTTCCGCCTGTAGTACTGTTGTATAACGTCCGTCAAGATACTGGTCAATCATCTCACCCATGAAACCTTTAACTATACAGATGTCTTTTACTTCTGCACTTTCACACGCTGAAATGACCCATTCAAGCATAGGTTCACCGAGAACTTCAAAAAGCGGTTTAGGTATATCGGCTTTCATACGCTTACCTTGTCCGCCCGCTAGTATGACTGCTTTATTCATATTTCTATCCCCTTTACTGTTTACTAATTAATAATTAAGAATGCACAATGTATAATTCTGTTACAATGTTACAAACTTTTTAATTTTCCGGCTGTTTTTTCGTATATCTGCATTTTCCGATGTTCAGGGAGCAGGTCAACCAGTTTTCAATAATTAATAATTAAAATAATTGATATTATGCATTATGAATCGGAAAAATTTCCGCTTACTTTTAT
>CAMWUB010000056.1 GCA_947177345.1 uncultured Ruminococcus sp.
AAAATATAATATAAAAAAGTTCGTTGCCGGAATTTCCGCACTTTGCGTGATGTCTCAGGCTGTGCCGGTTATAAGTGCCGCCGATACCGTAACGCTTTACGGTGATGCCGACCTTGATGGTAGTGTAACAATCTCTGATGCTGTACAGATTATGCAGTCAATTGTAAACCCTGATAAATTCGGATTCACCGGACAGGGTGCAGATAATGCCGATGTCTATAACAGAGGTGACGGCATAACTACTATGGACGCACTTGCAATACAGAAATTAATTCTGAATCTTATTCCAGCACTTCCGGAAAGCTGGCAGGACGGTACTGAAACACCGTCGGCAGATGCTACTAAAATCCACCTCAATAACGATTCTATAACAGTCGACGGCGATTACACAGAAGTAAATGGTACTACTGTTACTATCACACATTCAGGAACTTTCTATATCGACGGTACACTTAATGACGGTCAGATAAATATCAATATTCCTGACGAAACCGCTGACCCTGATACTGTTAAAATTTTCCTTAACGGCGTGAACATCACCGGCAAATCTGCTCCGGCAATTCTCGTTACAAATGCTGAAAATACTTCTGTAAACCTCGTCGACGGTACGGAAAACTTCATTTCAGACGGCGATACAGCTTATGCCGGTGATAACCTCGGCTGTGCTGTTATCGAAGCAAAAGATGATATTACATTCAAGGGTAGTACCGGTATTCTTAATATCACCGCAAATACTCAGGACGGTATTGTCTGCAATAATGACATAAAAATAAACGGCGGTATAATTACTGTTAATACCCTCAATGCAACTGATAAGACAGATGCAATAAAAGGTAAGAAATCAGTTACTGTGAAAGACGGTACACTTAATATTGAGGCTGAAGGCGACGGTCTTAAATCCTCTAAAGGAAGTGTTTCCGTTCAGGGCGGACTTCTTAACATTAAAGCCGGTAATGATGCCGTTCAGGCTGAAACTACTATTGATATTTCAGGTGGTACTGTAATTGCAGGCGGTGACAGAGGTCTGACAAGTGTTACCGGTACTAATATTACTGGTGGTACTGTCATTGCAACCGCTACAGATAATCAGACAGATTCCGCTTTAATGTCCGGAACTACTCAGGGAACTATTCTTTTAAATTGTATAGCATCTTCTGAAACTGACGGTTGCTGGAAAAAAGCTAACAATCTTACTGTAGGAAATGTCAAGGCTTTCAAGTGGCAGAAAAAATATTCTTATGTACTTATCAGTGATGCTTCAATTACTGCTGACGGTTCGTACAAACTTACGAACAGTTCTACCGGAGCAGGCGTAACACATGACGGTTCTGAAGATTTCAAGATGTCCGGTACAGTGGCAGTATTCGATAATGTAAATCCTGCCGGTACAGGAAGTACTACAACAACGCCTGATACTACAGCCGGTTATACAGTTACACTTTCCGCAGACTCTATTAAAACAGATGCTCCGGCAGATGTAGCAACTGTTGAAAATAACGTCCTCACTATTAAAAAACCGGCTGTTATGAGCGTTACCGGTGAAAACAAGGGTGGTCAGATTGTCATTGACGTTGACAAGACCACATACCCCGACGGCGTTGTGGAACTCGATTTAAACGGCATGAATCTTACTAATGAAAGTGTTGCACCTATATATGTTGCATCTATTGGCGACGAAGTTCAGATTGTCGCAAAAAGCGGTACGGATAATACTATTTCTGACGGTACTACACACACCGATTCCTACACCGACAGCGACGGTAATATAAATCAGATTAATGGAGCTATCTTCTCCCGTGATGACCTTAAATTAAAAGGTTCGGGAAATCTTACTGTAAATGGTAATACTGCTGACGGTATTGTCTCGAAAAATGACCTCAAAATATATAACGGAAATGTTACAGTAAATGCCGTTGACGACGGTGTGAGAGGTAAAGACAGTGTGACAATCGGTAACGATACAGCTACAGACTATTCAACACTTAAACTCTCGATAAATACAAAATCCGGCGACGGTATAAAGTCGTCTTCTTCAGAAACAGGTACAAAGGCTTACGGCGTTGTGACTATCAATGGTGGTACTGTTGATATAAAGTCTTATGCCGACGGTATTCAGGCAGAGCAGGATTTTGTAATGAACGGCGGAGACCTCAATATTTATACATATCAGGGTTCAGCATATACCGGCAATGGTTCTACTTCTTCCGGAAATACTGGCGGTTGGGGCGGAGGCTTCGGCGGTGGTATGCAGGACGGCAACTCCAATAAGACCGATATTTCTGCTAAGGGTATAAAATCCGTGGGAATTTACGATACAGCCGGTACTACATGGCAATCCGGCGGAAATATTACGATAAACGGCGGTAATATAACTGTCGACTCCTCTGACGATTCGCTTCACTGTGGCGGTCAGATGAACATTAACGGCGGTACTTTCAGGCTTTCAAGTGCAGATGATGCACTTCATTCAGACCATGACCTCATTTTAGGTAAGGACGGCGGTACTTACAGCGATTTCAATATCTACATACCTAAATGTTACGAGGGTGTCGAGGGTGGTAACATCTATCAGCACAGCGGTACGGTAGTAGTAAAATCCGGCGATGACGGTTACAACGCCGCCGGTGGTGCAGACGGTTCAGGAACAGGCAATAATAACGGTTGGAATCAAGGTGGCAGACCTGGCGGAATGGGTGGCGGTATGATGGGCGGTTCGTCCGGAAATATCCTCGAAATTACTGGTGGTATAGCTATTGTACAGTCCGCAAGTGGTGACCATGACGGTTTCGACTCTAATGGACCTGTAAATATCTCCGGTGGTGTAGTAATCGCTAATGGTCAGGAGCCTATCGACTGTGGCGACGGTTACAGCGAAAACATTACAGGCGGTACGGTTGTTGAATGTTCTTCACAGGGAACAGGTGCAATTTCTGCGAATACACAGTTTACTGTTGCCGACAGTTCGGGAAATGTTATAGTTTCGTTTACCACTATGCAGAATATGGGTTCGCCGTCGTTCTCAAGCGGTAGCGGTCTGACCTGTTATACAGGCGGTACAATCTCCGGCGGTACTGACCTTATACTTTCCGACGATTCGCAGACGGTTTACGGTAACGGTACTATCTCAGGCGGTACTACAGTTAGTGCTGGTACATCTTCCGGTGGAAATCAAGGCGGTTGGGGTAACGGCGGACGCTGGTAATATAACAGATTTTCAGCCATAGTATTTATGATTTCCGGTCATAAGTGCTATGGCTTTCTGTTGACTTTTTAACGTTTCCGGTGTATAATTATATACGAGGTGAAAAAATGAAATCTAAAAAACTTAAAAAATTTGTTTTAACTCTGATGGTTTTATTTTCCCTGTTTTTCATAGCAACCGAAGTTTGTATTATGAAATATCTGAAAGAATACGGATACGGTATAAAAGAACTTCCACAGACTACATTGGTTTACTTTCGTTTAAGTAACGGCTTTACCGTCGGGGAGACTGACAGCCAAACTATTTTTATCGGCAGAAGCGATTACATCTATGATAAATTATTTGAAAAAAACGGTTACTATGAAGCTGACAGAATGGCTATGGACGGTTTTTATAGTAAAATCGGTGAAATCAAAGAAAATCATCATTATGATTTCTGTATTTCTTCTTCTGATGATTGGTGTCACTGGTTCAGGATTTACTACATAGGCAAAAAATATCCGATTGAAAATTTCTGATAAACCGTAATTTTGCAGAGGTGAATATATTGATTGAATGTAATTTTAAACTTCCTTATAATGTGATTGACATTGACACCGGAGACGAACATTTTATTTTAAAATTCGATTCGTTTGACGATAATCAAAGCGATTATTCCATAAAAAGAGGCGGATTAACGGGAAATTTCAGTATTGACTACATCGGAAACGGTATCAAATGTAACTTTAAATGTGATATTACTATAGGAAATGTATACGCATTTTATATAGCCCTTGACACTGCTTATGATATTTTATTCGGCAGAAATGCTACTGCTGTTCTTGAAAATTACGGTGAAAATCTTAAACATACAAGTCTGATATTCGATTTTGATAAACGTGGACACTGTAATGTAAAGGGATTTTTTAAAAACGCAAGCAATCATTACAGAAACGGTATTAATTTTTCTTTTGAACTTGACCAGATATTTATAACAGATATATTAATTTCTATGGAAATATTTTTCCAAGAGTTGAGAAGAATACAGGGACATAATAATTTTTATTAAATCTGAAAGGAATGTTTTCAGTGGGTAAAATTTTCGGATATATAAAAAAATAGGACAGGGTACTTACAGCGATATGAGGTGAATTTAATAATGTATCAATTTATTTTTTGGGTCTTTAATGTCGCAATATGCTTTATAGGTTTCTTTGTCAATGAATTTGCGTTTATTCAAATATTTGGGGATTCAGGCGGATATTGGGGTGGTGGAACAATAGATACAATATTGTTTGGTATAGCCATGTTTCTTATAATATCACTAATTAATATAATCGTCAACATTAAAATCTATCGTTATTGGAATCCTGATGGAAGTTATAAAAGCATTAAATTTTGGATTCCGATATGTGTTTACATTTTATCTGACGTGCTTTTTCCACTGTACCGATTATTTCTATGAACAGAATATATTTATGCGAGTAATCAAATATTAACAATAATTCCCGAAGCAGTATCATTAAATCAAAAAGGAATGATTTTTCAGTGTGCAGACTTTTCGGTTACATAAAACAACCTCTTTTTGATAGCTGGTACATTACCCGACTAATCGGTCAGGGTACGTACAGTGAAGTATATGAAGTAACTTCCGATATCGAAACGGCGGTCATTAAGGTAAAGCCGGTTTTTACAGATACTCCGGAAAGTTTTGAAAGAAAAATTTCCGTTGCGGAACGTGAAGCGGTCATAATGGATACTCTGAAAGACTGTCCGTATATTGTGCGGTATCACAGAAAGACTATTCAGAAAATTTCAGATTTAAAATATCTTTTTATTCTGAAAATGGAAAAACTTACACCTCTTACGGAGCAGTCAGGAATAAACTTCATTCCGCCGGAGCAGGTTATAAAAATAGCCCTCGATATTGCAAAGGCTCTTGAATACGTACATAATTCCGGAGTAGTTCACTGTGATGTCAAGCCGGATAATTTTTTCATTTCCAGTGACGGAATCCATAAATTAGGCGATTTCAATATTTCAGGCTATCAGGGTACTGAAAGATGTGTTTCCGGAAGTCATGGCTATATCGCTCCGGAAGTTTATACCGCTACTACGTACGACACGAAAAGCGACATATATTCATATGGAATCAGTATAAATCAGCTCATGAAACAGAAATGTTCTCCGGATTTTGAACGGATAATCTTTAAAGCCTGCTCCCCCGATTTGTCAACAAGATACCAGTCTATGAGCGATATTATTTCAGATATTTCAGCGATAAAAAGAAATATTTATATAAATCCGGAAGAATTTATTGTTAAAAAATAAAAATATATATTTCCGGCGGAAAAACTCTTGACATTTCCTGTTTTATGTGATATAATTTTTATTGTTAATCGAGGTGTGGCTCAGTTTGGTAGAGTACTACGTTCGGGACGTAGGGGCCGCAGGTTCGAATCCTGTCACCTCGACTATTTAAAAAACCTGTATTTCTTATGAAGTACAGGTTTTTTTCTGTTATTTTTCTAATCCTTTTACATCTGTGAGATTAGCACCAGTAAAAATTGCGTTATCAGTATTTGCACCTGTGAGGTCTGCTCCTGTAAGGTCTGCACCGGAAAGATTTGCATTGTTCAGATTAGCAATGACGAGGTCTGCATTAGTGAGGTCAGCATTAGTAAAGTCAGCATTAATGAGATTAGCCGAGAATAGTGTTGCACCGATAATATTAGCATCTCTAAGATTTGCACTGAAGAGGTTTGTACCGGAAAGGTTTGCATTGAAGAGGTCGGCATTGGATAGGTCTGCACCCATAAGTTTAGCATCGAAGAGATTTGCAGAGTTGAGGTTTGTACCGATTAGTTTAGTACCAGATAGGTTTGCAGTGTCGAGGTCTGCATTTGAGAGGTCTGCACTTCTGAGGTCTGCACCGCATAAGTTAGCGAAAGAAAGTTTTACTCCGGAAAGGTATGCACCGGTGAGGTCTTCGTTGGATAAGTCTGCATATTCTCCGCCATCTTTTTTATCAAGCCACAACTGATGTTTCATTAGAATTTTTTTCAGTTGATTTTCGTTCATTTTTGATAAATCCTTTCAGTTATAAGTATATTTACATTATATCACATTAAAATATAAAATTCAATACTTTTCAATAAAAAACAGAATCCGGAAAATTCACGGATTCTGTAATTATAATTATTTTTTGCTTTTTGATTTCTTCTGAACTTTATTCACAATCTTCTGAAATTCAAGAGCTTTTTCAATACTGCCCTCAACCTTGAGTTTACCTGTCGTGAACGCTGCCACAGGATTAAGAGAACCATCGCACATTCTTATGAAATCCTTACCGGAAACAATGAAAATACAATCACGGTCATAGTATTCATAGGGTTCAACGTAAACGACACCGTCTTTGAGTTCGATATAGAAAATGCCTTCACCTTCGCCGACAATGTTTACCTGTACAGCCAGATGACCTTCTAATCCCTCTAAATCGTTTGAGAGAATAAGCTCCTTTGATTTGCTGAAAATTTCTTCATACGTCATGAATTTTATACAACACCTTTCATTATAATAGAATAATTATAACACATAATATTGAATCTGTCAATAATTATTTTATGATTCTGCCGTGTTCCGATTGCTGACGCTTTATCTTTTTTGACGGTGTCATATCAAAAGGAACTTCCCTCACTCTCAGACAGCGTACAGCCTTAGCAGGCGGAACAGTTAAATTTATCTTGTCGACTGTTTCACGGAAAAGTTTTTCAATGACTTCATTTTCCGGATAGAGTTCTTTATTAGGGAATATTTCCGCACATATAACGCTGTCCTCACTGTATACAAGAATCTGAGTAATATAATCGAGACCGGCGAATTTGTTTTCTATTTCTTCCGGAGATACGTTTTCACCGTTGGAGAGAATTATTAAATTCTTCTTACGTCCGGTGAGATAAAGTCTGTTGCCGTCAGCGTAACCGAGGTCACCTGTGTGTAACCAGCCGTCCGGTGTGAGAGCCTCTGCTGTAGCCTGCTCATCTTTGTAGTAGCCTGCCATTACTGACGGGCTTTTTACAACAATTTCGCCGTCAATGGATTTCACCTGACAGCCATTCACGATAACACCTACATCGCCTTTACATTCAGTATCGAAACGGTCACCGGTGGAAATTCTCGGTGAGCATTCCGTCATACCGTAACCTTGTGCCATCTGTATACCCATATCAATATATGCTCTCTGGAGTTCCGGACGGAGATAAGCACCACCACTGAAAATTGTTCTCAGTCTGCCACCAAAATATTCGTCAGCGATTTCCTTTGCAGATTTTTCCGGAAATCTTTCCATAGTGTTCTTTATAGTCTTGTAAAGAGTTTCGGCAATCATAGGCACGAGAAGTACAACATGAGGTTTAAATAACTTAAGATTCTGCGGAATCCTCATCATTGAATCGTTGAAACAGAGATTGTTTCCGTAACGTAATGCAAGTAAAATGTCACAGGTAAAGCAATATATATGATGTATCGGCAGTACCGACATTATAACATTATCGGGTTCACTTTCATTGTCCTGACACATAGCG
>CAMWUB010000057.1 GCA_947177345.1 uncultured Ruminococcus sp.
TCTACATAGAAATGATTTCCTGTTTCAATGCGGTAAAGTATCATATCAAATCTTTCGTCATCAAAAGAAAAATCGCCGTTATTAAGAAAAGTATTCTCGTCAATTATACGCCTTTGCCTGCAAACATAATTACGTAATATATTTTTGTCACAAGACATAGGCTCTTCCAATTCAGTTACAAGTATGTTGTTTTCTTCAAGAGTATGTTTGACTATTTCCGGACAATTTTTTTTAATCAGTGCTACAGGATAATTCTTTGATACATAACCGGAAATATCTGTAATCATTTTATCCGGTGTCAATTTACACAGAAGACGCCAGTAATATTCACCCCATTCGCCGTCCTCTTCGCAACCATAATTATCACCGATTGAATTTATTATTTCCGATATTTTTTTAATGTCGTATCCTGCCGATAAATCTATTGCTTTTGAAAATATTTCCGTATAATCTTTCATTGCTACCTCCTATTATCTGTGGTGACTTCCACCGCCATGACCTCCGCCACTACTGCTACTACTACCACCGCCGGAACTTCCGCCTCTGCTTGAATTATCTGTTTCGATTTTTCGTTTCGTGGTGTACGTGCGGATAAAATCATCCGATTTTCTGCGGAATACTGTATTTCCGTTGCGTGCGTATATGACGGCGTTCTGACTTTTCTTGAATTTATAGTTACTTGCTATGACAAAGTATGTAATCAATGCTATACCTGCTCCGATTGCAAGGCATATCAGCATAAAAAACATATTATATACCGGTGGTTTGTTCCGCGATACCACAAATTCGCCGTTTTTCATGAACATATATTTTCCGGAAGCACTGTCGTAATAATATTCAAATGTATTCGGTTCATATGTACTGTAATCTTCTAGTGCCGACAGAAAACATTTTACCGCATTTTCGATATGTTCAGCGGTGACAGTTTCCGTAGATGACGGAAGATAATTGTCAAGACGTGTGAAAATGTTGTCAATATTATTCTGATACAGAAGTATCGCCTTGCCACTCGTGGAAATGTGGTCACAAGCCGGTGATTTTCTGGAAACGTCCATATAATAGAAAACTCCGTCGGTATCCGCTCCGAAAGTTTCGTCATAAGTCGTATCGGCGAAACTCTTTATATTGTAGTCAGTGCGATTACGGTCTCTTTGTCCGGCGGAATATATACAGATATTCATTTTGAGTTTCTGTGCGGTCTGCTGTATAAGTGTTGTGAGTGCGTCGGGATTCTCAACAAGTCCGGTATTGTCAAGGAAACTACTGTTTAAATAATTTCCGTCAAAACCTTTTGCAATATCAGTTTTTGTTGCGGACTGTACAATAAATACAACTATAACCGCAAAAACAAGTATTATATTTACTATAAAAAGTACCGATTTTTTCATTACAACAATGCACCTCCTAACAGGAAGCCTATAACAGCTATTGCCAATCCGACAGCTGAACAGAACAGCTTTAACTTTGATTTGTCAAGAGGTGGTGTTCCAGCAAGTTTTCCGGTCTGACCGTTCAGGGCAAATTCGTATATTTTGTCATTGTATTTGTACGTCATGAACCATACCGGCAACATAGCATATTGCCAGTCTGTACGCATTATGGTATATGATTCGCTATGTATAGACACCGACGTATAACCGCCTATACTGTCGTGAATTATCTTCCAGCCTGCCTGTCCGGCTCTCTGCTTTATACGTGGAAATACTTCCGGTTTATCCACGTCGAATTTATCGGCGAAAAATCCGCTGAAATATGACATGGAAAAGTCTTTAAGATCACCGTAATCGAAAGGCTCTATAGCTTCCATGAGTGCATCTTCAATCTTGCCTGCACCGTCTGCTGGAATGCCTTCCGCTGAAATATCCGCCTCACGTATAACACTGTATTCCTTTGTTTCCGTATACTCATATCCTCCGGAAGTCCATGTATTTACGTGTTTGCCTATACCACTTAAATCGGCTTTTATTTTGCAGTCGGCAATCCAGAACGGAACATAAAGACCGGTCATTTTTTCAATCTGCTCCTGTGATTTGAAATCTTCCGGTACAAACCATTTATTTTTAATCCATTTTTTAAAGCCGTTCACAGCGTTTTCCCTTGTGTATCTGAAACCTATTATTTTATCGGGTTTGTATTTTCCGGTAAGTTTTCCGGCAAGGATTATAGGATTATGGCAGTAATAACAGAAAAGTGCTGTCTGTTCGTCGTCTGCCATGATGTCCGCACCACAACTCGCACAATGATATAAATTTGTATGTTCTTCAAATTCCTGCTGTTCGTGTATTTCCGATTCAGTGGGAGACGGAGCAGGATTTTCCGCATTGATTTCCTGCATTTCCTCAAGTGTGAACTCACTTCCACAGTATTCACAGCCGAATTTCTGTGTATCTGGCATGAATGTAAGTCCGGCGTTACAGTTCGGACATTTATACTCTGTCGATTCCATATAAACCACTCCTTATAAATATTTTATTTTGTAAGTAATTTGATTTTACTATCATTGCTATCAAATAAAATAAATGTATTGTCATCTACTGCAATAAAATATGGTACATCTTTGGAAATATAACTTGTTGCAGTATTTGGAATATCTTCACCTTTTACAAGGAGAATATCAGAATTTTCAGATTTATGAAGTAATGTATCGTCTGTATGTGTGGCATCTAAATTATATTTATAAATATTCTTGTTGTTGTCAAAATAGTATAGACCGTCAGAGGCGACATAATAAGTATGTATCTCGTCGCTGTTTTTAATAACTTCAACACTTTCGCAACCTTCGGGGATAAGCTGTACAGTTTTGGCAATACAAAGTTTTCCACGATTAAGAAAAACATAATAATAACAATCATTTACCAGAAACGGATTTAAATGAGCAGTAAGTCCAATGTCTATAGGTGCATCAGTACTAATTATATTTGCAAACTCATTGTGATGTAAATACCGTTCTAAACCGTCTAATTTGTATATCTCAGAATAGCCCTCTCTATCAGTAAGTATAAAACTTTCATTTATAAATTTTAAATTGTCAAGTGTATTATTAAAGTAACAGAAATTTTCGTCCTTGCTTATATTGTATATATTTGAATTTTGATACCCATGTATAGTTATATCTGCATATAACGTACTATCATATGGATTTACTGAAACACAAGTGAATTTATCTTCAGAATCAGAAATATCCACAACTACTTGTTCTTCTCTGGTTTCTATATTGACGGATTTTATTACGGTTGGACTATCAAGATAATATAGCGTACCGGCTGATTTATCATAAGTCATAAATCCCGGATAATAATTTCTTATCGGATTTTCCACTTTAATTTTTTCACTATCTAAAATAGTTACTAACTCCGTAAGATTTAAAGCATTAACTGCCTGTGTAGTAGTCACTTCTTCTGTAGTAATTACTGCTTCCATAACAGCCAATTCATCTGTTGTTACTATTGTTTCAGTATTTTCAATAATTTCAGGAGTATCTATTTCAGCAGACTGTACAACGGAACTTTCCGTTTTATTTTTTTTCATATCAATTCCGAAAAACTCCATAACTGAAGTCATATTTACTAATACTGTCGTAATGCCTGCAAGTACAGTACATACAGTAACTATAACCGGTGTGCTTTTATTTCCCATAAAAAATTCACTTCTTTCTTAAGATTAATCAGTTTATTCATTATAACACGTTATTATAAAATTTTCAAGTTTTTTAAGAGTTATTGAAATACTGAAAATTGAATTTCATATATTTTTTGGGGAATCTGCTTTTTACTTTCGTCAAATGCTTGACAAGTTTGGTGAAATATGTTATAATTATATATTATCTATGAAAAGTTTTAAGAAAAAGAAAGGGATGACGATATTATGAATTATAAATTTTCATCTGTTACTCCGGAAATCCGGAAACTCGCTGACAAGTCTATGGAAGGCTACAAAATCAATCCTGAACTCTATATGCAGTATGATGTTAAACGTGGTCTGCGTGACCTCGACGGTAATGGTGTTGTTGCTGGTCTTACGAATATCAGTACTATAAAAGTACTCAACACCGGAGAGGGTATGCCTAATCACGGCGACGGAAAACTTTATTACAGGGGTATCGATGTTGAAGATATCGTCTCCGGTTTCATAAAGGAAAAGCGTTTCGGCTTTGAAGAAACTATTTACCTGCTCCTGTTCGGTGATATGCCGTCTGAACACGAACTCATGGAATTTAAACAGATTCTTGCCGATTTCCGTGAACTTCCGACGACTTTCACAAGGGACGTTATCATGAAAGCACCCAGCGATAATATGATGAATACCCTCGCTAAAAGTGTTCTTGCCCTCTATTCATATGACGACGACGCTAATAATATTGCCATTCCTAACGTTATGAGGCAGTGTATCGAACTTATTACGCTTTTCCCTGTACTTGCAGTGTATGGTTACAATGCATATAAATATTATAACAGTGGTGGAAGTCTTTTCTTCCATGACCCTGACCCGAAACTTTCGATAGCTGAAAATCTTCTTTATATGCTCCGTCCTGATAAAAAATATACCGAACTTGAAGCACGTATTCTTGACCTTGCTTTAGTTCTCCACGCTGAACACGGTGGCGGTAATAACTCTACATTTACAGTACACGTCGTATCTTCTTCCGGTACTGATACATATTCCGCAATAGCCGCTTCACTCGGTTCTCTGAAAGGACCTAAACATGGTGGTGCAAATATAAAGGTTGCTATGATGTTCGATGACATGAAAGAAAACGTAAAAGACTGGACGGACGAAGACGAAGTAACGGCATATCTTAAAAAACTACTCCACAAAGAAGCGTTTGACAGAGCAGGTTTAATTTACGGTATGGGACACGCTGTATATTCACAGTCTGACCCCCGTGCGAAAGTTTTCAAGGGTTTTGTTGAAAAACTTTCCGCAGAAAAGGGTAAGGAAAACGAATTTGCTTTATACTCGCTTGTAGAAAAACTTGCTCCGGACGTTATTGCCAGTGAAAGACGTATGTTTAAAGGTGTCTGTGCAAACGTCGATTTCTACAGCGGATTTGTCTACAGAATGTTAGGTATACCGGACGAACTCTTCACACCAATTTTTGCAGTTTCGAGAATTGCGGGCTGGTCTGCACACCGTATAGAAGAACTTATAAACTCAAATAAAATAATACGTCCGGCATATAAAGCTATCTCGCCTATGCACGAGTACACCGACATGGAAAACCGCATGGACTAATGACAGATTTTGAAATAAATAACGGTGTTCTTGTAAAATATACCGGCAAGGATAAAAATATCATAATTCCTGACAGTGTGACAAAAATAGGCGAAAATGCTTTACAATGGTGTAACGGTCTTGAAAATGTAATAATCCCTGCCGGTGTGAAATCCATAGGCGACAGGGCATTCAAAGATTGTAAGAGACTTAATAATATTGTAATTCCTGATAGCGTGACAAGAATAGGTGACAATGCATTTACAGGTTGCGAAAGTCTCGGAAGTATAAAGATTCCTTATAGTGTCGTTGATATTGGTACAAGTATATTCGGTTTCTGTACAAATCTTGTTTCTGTTGAAGTAGATAAATATAATCAGTGTTATTGCAGTGAAAACGGTATACTTTTCAGTAAGTCAAAATTTGAGTTGATTTCCTACCCTGCCGGTAAGAAAGATACAATTTATGAAATTCCTGAAAACGTCATGAAAATATCGGAGGGGGCATTTCTGTATTGCAGAAATCTTACAAGTGTTACATTACCTGTTAGCCTTATGGAAATAGACAAAAATGCGTTCTTTTTCTGTATAAACCTTGAAAGTATAAAAATATCCGGAAGATTACCGGAAATAAAAAGTCTGGCGTTTTATGGTTGCGTAAACCTGAAAATAGTTTCGCTGTCGGAAAAAACTGCTTTATTTAAATTCAATGACAATTTTGACGAAGTAAAAAAACTCTTTAACGAAAGGAAAGGTTTAAAATGAATAATTCTACACAACTTTTTAACTTCAATGGTCTTACGTGTGTACGACTTATCGCCGGTGGTTACGAGGCACTTATTGCCTATGAGGTAGGCTCTAATGTAATCCGCCTGCGTGATACCAAGAATAATATGGAATTTTTCCGTTTCAATCCGGATAATACCGCCGATGATATAAAGCAGTCTGCGGAGGTGTGGGGACTTCCTACACTTTACCTCCCTAACCGTTTTGCTGACGGTGTTCTGAAAACTTCCGACGCTGTATATCATCTGCCGGTAAACGAAAAAGCTCCGTATAACAATCATATTCACGGTTTCTTACATAAACGTGAACATGAAATTGTTGAATACAAATCCGACGCTAATTGTGCATGGCTCGTAACTCGTTACGTTTACGACGAAAGAGACGAGTTTTTCCAGTATCTTCCGGTGAAGTTCACTGCTGAATATACTTTCACACTTTCCGAAAACGGTCTCGAACAGAACATTAAATTTACGAATAATTCAGATGTTGTACTTCCTATGTCGCTTGCATCTCATACGACTATCAACGCACCATTTGTCGACGGTGCAAGGGAAAGCGATATAAGACTTACTGTACCGGTCGGCAAGAAATGCGAATTAAATGAACGCTGTCTGCCTACTGAAGTACTCCGCTCCCCTGAAGCTTATGATCTCGAATACAAAAACGGTACAAAATGTCCGGTTCTTCAGGTAGTCGACAACGATATGTATTTCGGCGAGACAACCACTCTTGACGGTCAGCAGTTCCACGGCGTAATAGCTGAAGATGTCGCAAGCGGTAAGAAGTTATGCTATGAGGTATCGGAAGAATATAAGTTCTGGATTATATGGAACGACAGGGGATTCAATCACTATTTCTGCCCCGAACCTATGACAGCTATGATTGATGCACCTAATCTTACACTGCCTGTAGATATGACAGGTTACGTTGAAGTAAAGCCGAATTGTACATACAAGACACATCAGAGATTTTTCAGCCGTTAAGGAGTTCTGAATGGATTTTGAAATAAAAAACGGCGTACTTGTAAAGTATAATGGTAGCAATCCTGATGTTATTATACCGTCAGATGTAACGGCAATAGGTGAAAGTGCTTTTGAAGATTGTAAAAATCTTGAAAAAATAGAAATTCCAAAGAGTGTAACTAAAATAGGTAAATTTGCATTCTTACAATGTGATAGCCTCAGAAAAATAGTAATTCCGGAAAGTGTAACTACAATAGATGATTTTGCTTTTGACAGTTGTTATAATCTCAACGAAATAGTAATTCCAGAGAGTGTAACTACAATAGGTGATGGTGCTTTTGACGTTACAAAATGGCTTGAAAATAAAATGGCTACTGAAAAAAACGTTGTTATTGTAAATGGTATAGTTATTTCAAGAGCAAATAATATTGAAGAATCTGTAAATCTTGAGGGTGTAAAAGAAATTCTCAACGGCATTTTTTTGAATTGCAATGAGATTAAAGAGTTTATAGTTTCCGACGGTACTAAAATAGGCTATAATGCTTTTTTTACAGGAAATACTTTCAACATATGCCTCAAACATGATGATTTTTCTGTTAATATTCCGGTAAAAGAAAGCGAAATAGAAAGTTATTGGTTCACTGAAAGAACTGAAAGTTTATTTGATTTTATCGGAGCAGGCATTGAACAGAAAGAACTTTTATTCGACGAACTGGAGATACCGGAATACAGATACCCGATAGCCTTATTCATGGCAAACGCCTATAAATCGGAATTTTTTTATACTTTCGTCAATAT
>CAMWUB010000058.1 GCA_947177345.1 uncultured Ruminococcus sp.
ATATTTCCTCATCAGGACATAAAACAACACCGTTTGAAACTTTTGTGTAAAAATCGACAATTTCCTGTGGTAGTTTTATCTGATACTTATTTTCAAATTCAGTAATCTTTTCAATCGGAAGTGTTTCAAGCTTTACTTCCCTGATACCGTATTTTTCCTGTAATCTTTCAATAAGTTTAGATTTTATTCTTTCAAGCTGATTTGCCATGAAATAAGCTCCTTTACTAAACCATATATTCAACAGTGCCGTCAATGCAATCCTCTAACCAGTCAAGAAATTTCTTGTTTTTTATTTCAAGATACATTTCATATATTCCGATTATTTCACCGTAATGTTTTCCCTTTACGACAATATTATATTTTTCTCCGCAACCTAAATCCATTAACTCAATAGTTCCGCAATACAGAAAAGAATAATCGCTAATATCAAGATAATCGTCATAAATTAAATCATTTTCTATATTGAAATCTGTATTTATTAACTTTTCGTCAAAATACCAGTTTTCAAAAGGTTCTAAATTGCATATTTCCTCATCAGGACATAAAACAACACCGTTTGAAACTTTTGTGTAAAAATCAACAATTTCCTGTGGAAGTTTTATCTGATACTTATTTTCAAATTCAGTAATCTTTTCAACCGGAAGTGTTTCAAGTGTGATTTCCTCACCATCTGAATTTTCCTGTAATCTTTTAATAAGTTTGGACTTTATTCTTTCAAGCTGATTTGTCATAATATATACTCCTCCTTAAATATTGATACAAACTATAAATCAGAAACTATTTTTCAACTTCACCGTTGTAATATAAATTGTAAATTTCGTCTGTCTGTTCTTCACCCATTATTGTTATAATTACTTTATCTGTTTCCCATTTTACTTTCCAGTTATCTTCGTCCATACTCTTTCCGTCATTGAATAATACAAAATCCACCTTGCATATTTTCCTTGAATTATTTTTCAAAACAATTCTGCCGTCCTGAGAACCAAACGGAAAAACCGGACTACTTTTTGCCTGTAGTTCAACAGTATAAGTATTATGTTTTTCAGTTGTATAGTTCGGGGTATATTGTCAATGATATTTATTGATATGATTACTAATATAAATAATCCTGCCATTGACAAAAATACAGTTAAACAACTTTTCATGCAACTACCAGATTTATTATCATTATTTTCATCATCAACTAATGGTGTAAATTGCTGATTTTCCATAATATATACTCCTTTAAATATCGGTAAAAAACAATGAAAGCCGGATTTCTCCGGCTCTCACTGTTTATAGGGTGGTTTATATGAAATTAGAAGATTGCATTATTTACTGACGAGGTTGTTTAAAACCTTTACCGCCGTTCATATCGGGAGGATCTGGCATATCATCCGGACGTTCTCCGTGCATATGCATACCGCCACCGCCGAAACCTCCGCCCATACCGGATTGCTTACCCACGTATGAAACAGAACTTTCTACTGTAAAGTTTCCGGCTTCCGTACCGTCGTTATTGTAACCGCCGGTCTCGTAAAGTCCGTGTACCTCACTTGCGGAAGTTGTACCTCCTGTATAGAATGTATAAGTCTGACCGGTCTTCATATCCGGACTGCTTATTACGATATTATCAAAACTTTTTGCCGGTTCATAGCTGATTATTTCATTTCCGGAATCGTCAAGAAGTGTTATAAGAGTTCCTGCATCAAAAGTACTATCGAAAGTTGCGAAAACTGCATTCTGTGTAGACTTTTCCGACGGACTTTCAGCCATACCGGACATACCAACCGCAACAAGTGTACCGCCTGAAATGATTATTTCACCGTTACTGTCTAAAGCTCCGTTTCCGGAATTTTCCGGACCGTCCACTATAACAGTACCGCCGGTAATATTTATATCGCCGTTGGAATCGAGACCGTCACCACTGGCATTTACGTATACATTTCCACCATTTATATTAACCATAGTAGTTTCCGTATACACTCCCATACCGGATTGATTGGTTACACCGTCGCTTGCATTGAAACCGTCGTCGGAAGCAACTACTTCCACTGTACCGCCGTTGACGGTTATTACGTCTGCTTCAATGCCCTCATAGGACTTCGTAATATTTACCCAACCACTGTTAATAGTTGCTGTATTATCTGAATGAATACCCTTGTTACCGGTTTCAAGAATAATGTTTCCGTTTTCTATGGATACGTCCGCATTTGAATGAATAGCATCATCTGCGGAATTTATATTGAACGTTCCGCCGAGTATGTTTATTTCAGCAGATGCCTTTATACCTTTTGTACTTACGGTATCAGAAGTGTCATCACTATTATCTTCCGGACTGAATGCAAGTATTTCCGGACTATCAGGCATTTCAGGGGTGAAATTTCCGAAATCTTCAGGGTTGAAGTCTTCCGGCATATCAGGTTTTTCGCCCCTATCGAATCCGCCACCACGTCCGAAGCCTCCGCCTTTATCGAATCCGCCGAAGTCGTCGTTATGTTTTTTTGTAGATGCGGAACTTCCACCACCAGACGTTATATTAAATACGCCGTCTGTAGCCGTGAAAACTGTTTCCGCCTGTATGCCGTCGCCGTCTGCCGTGATATTCAGCGTACCGCCCTCGACATATACGAATCCAAGTGAAGTATCGTCGGTATTTGTCGATTTTATACCGTCCTGACCGGCTGTAATATTCAGTTCACCATTCGCAATAGCTACATAGTCCTTGCCTTTTATACCGTTTCCGACTGCATTTACAGTAATCTTTCCGCCTGTAATGACAACATCATCTTTTGACCGTATACCGTCATTGAAGTTACCATTAATTTCAAGTTCGCCTGTACCGTTTATCGTCAGGCTATCGTGACTGAAAATAACTGCATCAGGTTCAGATTTTTCAACGTCGGAAAAAATATAGTCCGTACCGTCAGTGAGTACATTTTTAGTACCGTCGGCAAGAGTTACGAAAACTTTCTTTGAATTTACAGCATATATCGCTGACGAATTACTACAATTTATTACAGCGTTTTCAAGTACAATCTGAACTTTTGCACCGTCGGCATCTATAACAAGCTGACCGTCATTGAGAGTACCTCTTATAATATAGATACCCTCACTGGTAATAGTTATCTTAGAACCGTCAACTGTTGCACCTGCTCCGGTTATATCTGCACCGTTGCCGGTGAGATTTATTGTGGTATCAGGTGCGGAATAGTCAGGGTTAAGGTCTCTGTTTGAAAAAAGTTCGCTGTCTGAAGTCTTTACAGGCGAAGACAAAAGAACAGGATTTTTTTCAGCGACTGTCTCGCCTGATTCTGTTGTGTCAATTGATTCAGTTGTTTCAAGTGTTTTATTTTCAGCCGGTTCTGTAGTCTCAGCAGTTCCGGCTGAAATAGATGTCATTTTCTCGGAAGTTGTCGTTCCGGAATCAAGACTGTTATCAGAACAGCCCACCGCCATAACGGCAAAAGTCATAGCAGTCATCATAATACGATTGATAAAATTGTTCATAGAATAATCACCATTTATTATTTTCCGATTCCGCATTTCTTTCTTTTGTTTTATCTCTATGAACGTATTATAAACCGCTGATATGTAAATTATGTGAAAGTCTGTTGAATAACTGAAAAAAATTTACACATCATTTTCGTGACAGAATTTCACAAAATCCCTTATCGAACTGCTACAGTTAGCAAGCAAATTAAGTTCAGCTATTCTTACATTATATTCAAGATTATGTATAAGTATAGGAATATCTTTTCCGAAAGTATTTATTATAAATCCTGTTGAATGAAGTTCCTGTACAATATCGGCAAGAAGTTCCGTAAATGATTCCGTTATACCGGAATACTTTTCACTGTCGGAGCTGTCAGCGTCTTCATCATACTCATAGCCACAACTTATAATCCATTGTCTTACTATCTTTGCGGTATCGTCTGTACCGAAACTCAGTTCATTATTCTGTAACCAGAAAACATAATTCCAGCGAGCTTCCTGCGGACTGTCAGCAAATTTAAGATTTCTTTTATATTCCGCCTCTGTATTATAACCTAATATGACAGTCGGTTTACAGGGATTATCTTCATCGTCGTAAATAAAAAGCGATATTGCATATATATCCGGCTCATCCCATGATGCTATTGTATCTTCTATAAGAACAGATATAAATGCTTTTATATCCTCGTCACTGAGAAATACATCATATCTGTCGTTAGTATTTTCCTCTTCAGAAGAATTACGGAGTTCATTAATACATTTCCGGAGCATATTTATATTAAGTATTCCGGCACATGAAATATCATCGCCTGCTCCATTGGAACTTATTTCCGGTAACAGATTAAACATTTCCTTGTCTGCCTCGTCGAATCCCTGTTCAGCGAATTTTATAGCAATTTTTCTGTATAAATCGTAAAGCTGTTCGTCATTCCAGCATGATTTATCAACACCGTCAGTACCGATAAATACCGCCGGTGGTATGGAATTTTTTTCAAAATAACAGAATCTTGCGGAATTTATGGCATCTTCCTGACACATGGAGGAAGTGATATTACCATTACATAAAGGGTCGTCAGGAATCGGACTATATGCTGAACCGTCGTCAGCGACTATAACACATTTTCCGTCGCCTATCTGTACACCGAATGCAAATTCTTTAGATATGATAAAAAATTCAAGTGTAGTACCGTATGCAACAACATAATTTCCGTCTTTATAGTACTGCCTGTAGTTTGAAAGTTCCTCCGGAATTTTATTCAGTTCCTCTTCAGTAAACGGATAATTCATATAATCATTTGTGATACGGTCATACCATAGTGTGACTATATTCCGCCAGAGCATTCCGAACATTTTACGTCTTTTTTTTTCGACACTCATAAGCATTTCAGCACCGTCAAGTAAATCCATAAACTCTTCAACGCATTCATAAGCACATTGTACAGCAAGTCTTGAACCTCTGTCCGTGCGGATATACTGAGGGCTTCCGTGACCGTCTGCCACCGCTACAAATGAATATTTAAGACCGTCATATGACATTGAATAGTCCTGACATATTATGTTGTTCTTGACATGAAAAGCTCCCGCAAATGTATGCGAAAAAGATGAATAATTATTCATATTAAACCTCCTTTCATAGAATAGTAAAAAATATCATTTTAATTCTATCACAGATATTCGGATTTGTCAATAAAAAAATCCGGACAATATCCGTATATTATCCGGAAAAAATATAAATCAGTAATTCCAGTCGTAATTATAGGCGTAATCGTCATATGAGTTGTCAATATTGTAATCATTACTATAATCAGTATTTACTTCCTGTATATCGTTACCGGAAAAATTTTCCTGATTATATACTTCTGAAGTCATATCTGTTGTAATATCAGTAGTTTCTTCCGGTTTATCTACCAGAATAGTATTTTTACATAGCCAGTCACACCATGTCTGGTAGTATTTTGCAAGAACGTGTACACCGTCGTTACTGCATTCATACATAAGATTTCCGTCGGCATCGTCAAATATCGGGTTTATATCAAGATAGAAAATATTTTCATTATCAGCAAATTCTGATTGTGCGGTATTCAAGGCGTTGATATTTGTATTATTAACAACATCGCCCTGTAACTGTCTGTCGGCAGAAACATGAAGATTTGCCATGATATAAATTATAGCGTTCGGCTGATACTGCTTTACTGTACTTATAAGATTCAGATACGAATTGACTGTATAATTGAACTCATTTCCGACCTCGTTTATACCAAGCATTATATAGATTTTGCCGTAATTATTGTTGGAAAGTTTATCATATATTGTCAGACCGTTTTCGTCGTATTCATTTTGGACTGTATATGCAGACATCCCTACACTACAGAAATAATCCGCATTTTTCAGTGTTCCGTACTCATAAATTCCGACTGTTCTTGAATCTCCGATAAATAAAGCGTCGTCGAAATATGACGGGTCACTCTGTACGAATACCGGAGCAGGTTTCGGCGGTGTAGTAGTCACCTGCTCCGTATCTGTTGTGGGTATTTCAGCCGTATATCCGGAAATATTTTCAGTAACCGGATTTGTTGCAGGTGGTTGAGTACCTGTATTATTTAAATCTATAACCGGTGGTTTCTTAGATGACGTGGGTGCAACATCTTTACTGCTTTTCCAAATCTGCCGGAATATTATGGGCGATGCCACAAAGCACGTCACTATAAGCAGAAATGTATATATCCACTGGCGGATATTCTGCATAAATTTTATATCTTTCATTCTGTAATCTCCTAAAATCAAAATCTGAAATACATAAACGGGTCATTCATACCCTTGTACATACAATAGACTGCTCCCCAGAATATCGCAAGCAATACAACCGCACATACAATTGTTTTATTATATTTTTCGTAATATTTCTGCGGAAGTCTTGTCGAGAATAATATACCGGCAAGGAAAAATTTCCAGTATATTTTTAAATATTTTATATAGTCACTGACAAGAACTACCCCCTTTTCCTGTGGTATGAACGGAAGTAATCTTTTAAAGTATATGCCGAGTTCGTGGAAATCAGTAATGGCAAATATCAGCCATGTAAGCGGAATTATCAGTAACATATAACAATGTCCGGCAATTTTATATTTATTTAAAAATTTTCCTGTCCAGAATTTTTCAGTTATCATCAGTATAAATAATACAAGCCCCCATATAACGAAATTCCAGCTTGCTCCGTGCCATAAGCCAGTAAAAAGCCATACCGCAAGAGTATTTATAATCTGTCGTGATTTTCCCTTACGGTTACCGCCCAGCGGAATATATATGTATTCCCTGAACCATGAACCTAATGTTATATGCCAGCGTCTCCAGAACTCTGTCATTGTAAGCGAAAGATACGGATAATCAAAGTTTTTCGGTAAATCAAAACCCATAATTTTTCCGAGACCTATAGCCATCATGGAATAGCCATAAAAATCAAAATACAACTGGAATGAATACGCAATTATTCCAAGCCATGCCAGCGGTGTGGAAATACTCTCATAACCTATCATTGAAATATCGCTCCATAAACCTGAAAGCTGATTCGCAATGAGTACCTTATATCCGAGACCGATAGTAAACGTCTTAAGACCCTCTTCAACTTTCATTATTGTATGCGTACGTTTCTGTAGCTGTTCGGCGACTGTATGATACGTAACAATAGGTCCGGCTATGAGTTGCGGAAACATACTGATATATGCTCCGTAATTTATTATGCTCTTTTCAGCGGTTGCATTTCCACGGTATACATCTATTATATATGATACGTTCTGAAATGTATAGAAACTTATTCCGATTGGAAGTATTATATCTTTAAGCGGTAGCGAGGCGTTGAAAATTGCGTTGATATTCTCAAATGCAAAGCCTGTATACTTGAAAAACAACAGCCACCAGAAATTGAATACTATTCCGGCAATCAGAAAATGTTTCTTATATTTTTCATAAGTTTCCATGAACTCCGCTATTATGAAATTGAAAAGCAGAGTAAGCAGAAAAAGTATTATATAAACCGGTTTCTTAACACCCATACTATAAAATATGACACTTCCGGTAAAAATAACTGCATTTTTGTATTTCGGTGGACTGAATCCGTAAATCAACATAAATGCAGGCAGAAAAACGAAAATAAATTCAAGACTGCTGAAAACCATTTTATCACCCTTTTTTCTTTTGTTCTTTTATTTCATATTACAATCGATACAACAAAATTATGACCGATAATAATATTCTACACGGTATTTAAA
>CAMWUB010000059.1 GCA_947177345.1 uncultured Ruminococcus sp.
GTGACCGTATACCATATAGCTATACCGTCGTTTTTTATTTCTGAAATAATGCCCGTACCGTCTATATGTCCGGAGACTATATGCCCCCCGAATCGACCAACTGCTGACATTGCACGCTCCAGATTTACCGGACTTCCGTTTTTAAGACTCCCTAATGATGACCGCTTCAAAGTTTCGTTCATTACGTCGGCACGGAAGATATTATTATTAAATTCCGTCACCGTGAGACACAGACCATTAACGGCTATACTGTCGCCGATATGCATATCAGAAAAAATCTTATCCGCCTGAATTTTTATAAAAGAACTTTCACCACTATGGCGGATTTCCTTAACCGTTCCGATTTCCTCTATTATTCCGGTAAACATCTACTTCACCCAACCCTCTATCAGAAAATCATCACCGATACGCTTTATTGCAGTACGTTCAATATGGTACGCTTCGTCCGGTGATTCAACACCCAATCCGGAAACTGCTGTCAGTGAAGTTTTTCCGCCGAAAATTTTCGGAGCAACATAAGCCTGTATTTTATTCACGATACCTGCTCTGAGTGCTGAATAATTCATTTCACCGCCACCCTCAAGAAGAATACTGTCAATTTTTTCATTGCCGATTTTATTCATAAGGTCATTTAAATCAATGTGGTTATCAGATTTTTCAACCCTCATGATACGACAGCCATAATTTTCAAGCCGGATTATTTTTTCCGTATCACCGGAGCAGGTAGCGATAATAGTAGGTATTTCCTTTGCCGTCCGGACTATGTTACAATCTGGTGGCGTTCTCAGATTTGTATCACATATTATCCGGACAGGATTACGTCCGTTTTCGAGACGGCAGTTTAACATAGGATTATCCGCAATGACCGTCCCAACACCCACCATTATGGCGGAATGTTTCAGCCTTTCGTACTGGACATACTGGCGTGCCGGTTCTTCGGTAATCCACTTTGAAAGACCTGTTCTACAGGCAATTTTGCCGTCCATAGTCATGGCATATTTCATAGTCACGAAAGGTTTTCCGGTAGTTATATAGTGGAAAAAAATTTCATTGAGACGGTCACACTGTTCTTTCAGTACGCCCTCGATAACTTCAATGCTGTGTTCCCTCAGAATCTGAACGCCTTTTCCGGCGACTTTCGGATTAGGGTCTGACGAACCTATAAAAACTCTCCGGATATTTTTTTCAATGATAATATCGGTACATGGTGGGGTTTTTCCGTGATGACAGCATGGTTCAAGAGTTACGTACATATCAGCACCGGAACAGTCTTCCGTACAGTCTGCAAAGGCGTTGCGTTCCGCATGGAGTTCGCCATATTTTCTGTGCCAACCCTTGCCGATAATATTTCCGTTTTTTACAATTACCGCCCCCACCATTGGATTAGGATTGACAAAACCCATACCTTTTTCAGCGAGTTCAATGGCGATATTCATATAATCTTCGTGGTTCATAAACACCTCCGATAAAAAAATCCCCGAAAATTCATTCGGGGCGTGGATATAGTGCGAAAATAATGGTATCTTCTCACATCCGGACTATAACCGTCGGTATCGGAATTTCACCGATTCAACCCATAAAGGCTCGCAGACTTTAACTGCCGGTAGAGAATTTCACTCTGCCCTGAAGATGTTATCATTATATCACAATGTTTTCAGTTTGTCAAGAGTTTTTTTTTAAACCTGCTCCGTGTCCGGTGTACGTAAATCCGTTGCAACGATATGTTTTCTTAAAGTGACCATATCGAACACATCTACATAGCCGTCGTAATTCATATCGGCACAGGTGTATTGCGTTGATGTCAAATCAGTCTGTCCGAGAAGATATTTCTGAAATATTACCGCATCTGCGATATTTGTTTCATAGTCGTAATTAAGGTCTCCGTGTTCCGGCATAACACACCCCTGTGTAAATCTTTCCGTAAACTGACCGTCCTCAATTTTAAGTACGGTAGAAACCATAGGGTTTAAAGCAGAAGCATAAACTTCCGCATAACCGTCCGCTGTGGGTTCTATAATGACGTACGTTACTATATCACACGTAGCAAGTGCAAAATTGCCGTCTATATAACTTGCTCCGTAAAGCGTTTCAGTTATTTCAGCATTGCCGGATACATCTACATTTATTTCACCGGTTTCATTTGCGTTATATCCGTAATCTATACAGTATATAGATTTATCTTTTCTCTCCTCGTATTCGTAACCGTAGTCATAGTATGTCAGAAATGCACCGGTTTCTTTGAGCAGGAGAGATGATACAAAGGCGTAATATTCTGAACGGTTTAAAATATCTTCCGTACTCATTTCCATGTAGTCGTAACAAGCCATTGAAGGGTTTGTCTTTATTTTTTCATTGACTGTACTTTCATTGTAATATCTGTGTTCGCCCGAAAATTCAACTTGCGTACCGGTCTTTGAATTATATGTTATCTCAAAGTTCTGTATATGCGGATAGAAATAATGACAGTGTGTTTCGATAGGGTCATTAATGTAAGTTGTCTCACCTGTTTCGGGGTCATAAACACTACTGAATGAATAATCTATAATGCTTTCCTCAAGCCATACACGAGAGACGACGTATTTTCCGTCCTCCTCCGGAGTGAAAGTAGTTGAGTTGTCATTTCTTTCCGTACTGAACGTTGAATTTATACTACTGATTATATAGTCAAAATCATTGCCACCCTCAAAAATAACGGTGTCGCCGTCCACTGTATACGGCTGGTTTACTTCCTCCGCAACCGATACCATAGGCACGGCATTTAAAATAACCGTCATTGACATTAATGCTGATAAAAATTTTTTCATGAATTTATCTCCTTTCATTTTAAAGTGTCGTAAGGTTCGGGAACCAGTCCGGAATATGTGTTTTCAATAAGTGTTTGTCTGAAAAGAACCATATCGAATATATCAACACTTCCGTCTGAGTTAAGGTCTGAACATTCAGTCTGTATATTTGTAAGTTTCGTCTGACCGAAAATGTACTTCTGGAATATGACAGCATCAGAAATATTTATATATCCGTCCATATTCAAATCACACATATCACGTACACAGCCGGTTGTTGAGTAACTCGGTATAAACTTACCGTTGGCGACTTCAAGTATTATTGAACTCATAAGAAAAACATCAGGAGAGTATATTTCTACAAAACCGTCGCTTGTGGGTTCGATAACAGTATATGAAAACTTGTCAGAAGTTCCTGTCATAAGATTACCGTCAATATAGCTTCCGCTGTAGAAAGTGTCTTTTATTTCGGCATTTCCCGAAACATCTATATATGCTTTATCAGCTGTACTATACGGAGTTTTCAGACAGAAAACAGATTTGTCCTTGTGCGTGAACTCATAGCCGTAATCAAAATATGTAAAAAATATATTATTATCAGCTATACATGACGCTAAACTATAGTAATCTCCACTGTTGCAGATTTTATCCGTGTCGTAATCCTCGAAGTAATCGAAACATACTCCCATACTTCCGGATTGTATATTTTCAATATTTGTTTCGTTTCTGTATGACCTTTCGCCTATATACTGTACCTGTGTACCCGTATTTATGTTATACGTTACCGCATAATTTTCGATAACAGGATAGAAATAATGACAGTGGCATTGAACAACAGGTTCTCCAACAGGCATATATTCCTCTATGTCAAGGTCAACATCATAATTTGTGTCAATGTCCACATTATAGTTTATAATTTCTTCGGCTATATGAACTCTTGAAATCAGGAAAGACCTACTGTTATATGACGGCGTAAACTTAAATGAGTTATTGTTTCTTTCGGAAGTGAATTTTGAACAACTACTTACTATGAAATCGTAATCCTTACCGCCATTAAAAATAACGCTGTCGCCGTCGACTGTATACGGCTGGTTTACTTCTTCCGCACCAGATACCAAAGGCACGGCATTTAATAAAACCGTCGCTGAAATAAGGGCTGATAAAATTTTTTTCATAAATAAAACCTCCTACTAATTAATAATTTATAATTAACAATTATGAATTGTTTATAAAATTCTGTATATCCTGTAATGTGAGATGTTGATTGTTATGAAAATTTACAAAATAATCTTCCTGACACTCAAACTTACTTATGTCATTCAGACCGGTCAGATAATAAATACCGTCTTTTTTTTGCAGAAAACACATATACATATCTCCGACTTCGGAAAACTTTCTGTTTCCGGCGTAATCCAGTACCGTTACATTTTCCTCATATACATTCAAGAAATATTCCTCTGCCGGAATATATCCGCCCATACAGTACACCGATATTCTTGAATCTGTCTGCATATCGCCGTATATGACGTCTTTTACAGTTACGTTTTCCTGTGTATACGGTACGCCGTCGAGACCGGTATATATTATCTCGTCAACCTCTACTATCGCTATCAGGTCTGAATCTGCTGTCATCTGCCGGAATATTCCTGTATCATCCGGTGCGGTAGTCGGTGGCATACTATCATTGCTTTCACTGTCGATGAAATATATTTCACCCTCCGGATAGTACCGGACAGCCGGAACTACTGTAAAATCACGTATCGGACTTCCGCCCGTTGGTGGAGCAGGTGTAGTAGTAGTAACCGGTACTGGTGGGCTATCCATTGTAGCACCTATTGTTGTCTGCGATGAACCACTGCCAATATTGCCAGGTATACCAACATTATCAATAAATGTTGTAGTGGTTACAAAGTTTACTTCACTTTCAGCGGTTGTTGTAGTTGTTTCCGTAACTGTTTCCGTTGCAGAAGTTGTTGTAGTGGTGGTTATCGTGGTTGTAGTTGTCGTTTTTGTACGTGACGGTGTAGTAGTTTTCGTTGTAGTTCTTACAGTAGTTCTGACGATTGTTTCAGTAACGGTATGTGATGCGGTGGAGGTTTTTATAGTTGTTTCCGGAGATTCCGTTTCCGGTTCGGAAGTTATTTCAGTAGTATGGATTTCAGTTGTCGGTTTATGCGTTATATTATTACTCTCTTTTTTTGTGGTTGTGACTGTGGTTTTCGGCGGGAATGTTTCAGTTCCGGTGCTTGTCTGCGGAGTGGTAGTTTCTGTACGTACTGTGCCTGCTCCGGAAGTTTTTGTTGTTTTGGTTGTTAATGTTGGGACAGCAGAAGTTTCAGTTGTATTTTTTACTGTGGAAGTAACTGCTGTAGTCTGAACTGTGGTACTTTCCGTATGTTCTGACAGGGAAGTAGTTCCGCTGTATGTGGGAGTATCTATATTACTGGGCTGGTCAAAGTGAGGGAGATTCTTTATACCACCCCATATACCTATTATCAATACTGCCGTGACCGCCGTTGAAACATAAAGCGGTATGTTAAATGAAAAACTTTTTTTTTGCTTCGCCGGAAGACTGTTAAGAAATTCATCTTTTCGTTTTGGTTCGGGAATATTAAAGGCGTTTTTTAAAGTCTTTTTTGACTTTTTATTCACTTAAAAATCCTCCCTTTCAAACTCATTCCGCAGAAATTCAAGAATTTTCCTGATTCTGCGGTTAAGTGCAAATCTTGATATATTATACAGTCTGCTTATTACCCCGACGGGTTCTTCATTGACGTAGCGGAGCAGTATTATTTCCCTGTCCTCAGCGGACAGCTTTTCAAGTGCCGTACTCAATGCGACACTTTCAAGTATAATTTCTTCATTACAGGAACTGTCCGGTAATTCCTCCGGAAGTTCTTCTGTATTTTTTCTGCGATACTCGTCTATACATAGATTTTTAGCTATAGTATAGAGGTATTGTAAATCTTTATTCTGATTATGATACTGTGGTTTTTCAAGAAAACGAAGGAAAGTTTCTTGTGTAATATCTTCCGCTTTTTCACGGTTACGTACACGGATATAACAGTATCTGTATATCTTGTCATACTGACTGTGCAAATCGATTGACACATATAAACCTCCCTTCATTTATTTATAACGTTTTCACAGGTCATAATGTGCGGTTGAGATTGTAAACATTCTGTGAATATTATAACATAAATTTAAAAATCTTTCAGACTGTATTGACAGAATTATTTTTCTGTGTTATAATAAATAACAGGTGATATATATGATTTACATTACAGGAGATACTCACGGTAATTATAACGATTTCATAAAAAGAATATGCCGTTATCCGATTACAAAGGACGATACTGTTATTGTGTGCGGAGACTTCGGTTTTATATGGGATAACCCACGCCACAGGTATTTTTTAGCTAAACTTACTGTCTTGCCATTTATGATAGCTTTTATTGACGGCAATCATGAAGATTTCAGTCTGCTTGAAACATATCCCGTTGAGGATTGGCACGGCGGTAAAGTCCATCGGATAGCTGAAAATATCGTTCACCTTATGCGTGGACAGCTTTTCATTATAGAAAACAAAACTTTCTTTACTATGGGCGGTGCTTACTCAATTGACAAGGCACTTCGCACAGAGGGCGTAAACTGGTGGTCTCGGGAACTTCCTGACAACGACGACTACATAACAGCCGGTGAAACTCTTGAAAAATGCGGATATAAAACAGATTATGTAATTACGCATACCGTTCCGGAGTCCGTTATATATTATATAAATCACGTTCCTGATAGTCATGATGCGGAACTTACCGGATATTTTGAATGGCTTTACAGAAAACTTGACTTTAAAAAATGGTTTGCCGGACATTTTCACATAAACCGTCTTGTCCGTGATAATGTTCAGATATTATTTGACGACGTGGAGGTGATAGAATGATTCATGAAATGCAGTTAAGGGAAGAACCATTCCGGAAAATATACAGCGGTACTAAAACTGTTGAATTACGTCTGAATGACGAAAAACGTAAGAAAGTAAAAACAGGCGATTTTATAGAATTTTCCCTGAATGACAATCCAGATAAAAAAATTCTTGTTGAAGTTATTGCTTTATATCATTTCAACAGCTTTGCGGAACTATTTAACGCTATTCCAAAGAAAAAAATGGGATATAGTCCGGAAGAATATGCAAATGCTGATGATATGAACGATTATTATTCAAAAGAAAAACAGTCACAATATGGCGTACTTGGAATAGAATTTATCAAACACTGATAACAGAAATTTTAACGCTGTACATCTAAATTTTTAATAAATTAATATATTGAATTTTATTTCTGAAAAAATATCATTTTTTTGTGCATATTGACGGTAAGTAATGGTGTTTTCCCTTATAGACCGACACAGCATATTGCACAAATAATACACCTGCTCCCGATTATCATTTCATTATGAAAGGAAGTAAAAATATTATGAAAATTATCTGTAAACAATGTCACAGGGAGTTTGAAATTACTGATTCGGAAATCAGATACTTCAGAAGTAAAAATCTGAATATCCCTAAAAGATGCAGAAACTGTCGGAAAATAAACAGAAAAATCAATAATCCAGATAATTACCAGTATGATTCAACAGAAGCAAAGATTATAAATTACAAGACTATTATTATAATTCTCTGTCTGATTATCATTGCTATACTTATTGTTTCCATAACGGCTGTAACAGTACTGTCACCGGCGGATAATTCCGGTAATTCAGAATCACATAATTTATCTGTTGTTACACATACACAGCAGACTGAATCAGCTATACATACTGAACCAATAACTCATACTACTACACAAACAGAGCAGGTTACGCATAAAAAATATACTAAATCATTGAATACAAAAACTGAGCAGGTTACGCATAAAAAATATACTAAATCATTGAATACAAAAACTGAGCAGG
>CAMWUB010000060.1 GCA_947177345.1 uncultured Ruminococcus sp.
GAAATCTTATGATATAATAAAACAGTCATAAGACAGACGAAGCCTTTTTATTGTGTATGAAATTGTAACCGCTAATTACATTCTATCACACTGAAAGGCTTTTTGTCAACCCCTTTTCTGAAAAAATTTTCCGGAAATGTATTTTTTTGCGTTTCGCTTGTTAATTCACTGTTCTGCCGGACAGTGAATTTTTTTGTAAATTAATATTGCATTTACTCGCTTTTTGTGGTATGATATAATTTAAGAATGCCATAAGGCAAATTTATATGTTAGGAGTAGTTATAAAATGCCAAAAAGACAGGATATCAACAAGATAATGATTATCGGTTCAGGACCTATAATCATTGGTCAGGCGTGTGAATTTGACTATTCAGGTACTCAGGCTTGTAAGGCTCTGAAAAACCTCGGCTATGAAATAGTACTTGTAAATTCAAACCCTGCTACAATCATGACAGACCCCGACGTTGCCGATATAACCTATATCGAACCGCTTAACGTCGCAAGGCTCACACAGATTATTGAAAAGGAACGTCCTGACGCTTTACTTCCGAATTTAGGCGGACAATCCGGTCTGAATCTGTGTTCTGAACTCGATAAAGCCGGTGTACTGAAAAAATACGGCGTACAGGTTATCGGCGTACAGGTTGACGCTATTGAACGTGGTGAAGACCGTATAGAATTCAAGCATACTATGGATAAACTCGGTATAGAAATGGCTCGCAGTGAGGTTGCCTATTCCGTTGACGAGGCTGTTAAAATTGCTGAAACTCTGAAATATCCGGTTGTACTCCGTCCGGCGTACACCATGGGCGGAGCAGGTGGCGGTATGGTTTATAACGTCGACGAACTCAAGGTAGTATGTGCAAGAGGTTTACAGGCTTCACTTGTAGGACAGGTTCTTGTTGAAGAATGTGTCAGTGGCTGGGAAGAACTTGAATTAGAAGTTGTCCGTGATGCCGAAAATAATATAATTACGGTATGTTTCATTGAAAATATTGACCCTATCGGCGTTCATACAGGCGATTCATTCTGTTCCGCACCTATGCTTACAATTCCGGAAGATGTTCAGAAAGCACTTGAAAAACAGGCTTACAGAATCGTTGAATCAATAGAAGTTATCGGTGGCTGTAACTGTCAGTTTGCAAGAGACCCCGAAACAGGCAGAATCATTGTAATTGAAATAAATCCACGTACTTCACGTTCATCTGCATTAGCTTCAAAGGCTACCGGATTCCCGATTGCCCTTGTATCTGCAATGCTTGCCTGCGGACTTACTCTTAAAGATATTCCGTGCGGAAAATACGGCACACTCGATAAATACACACCTGACGGCGATTACATTGTAATCAAGTTTGCACGCTGGGCTTTCGAGAAATTCAAGGGTGCAGAAGATAAACTCGGTACACAGATGAGAGCGGTCGGTGAAGTTATGAGTATCGGTAAAACCTACAAAGAGGCATTCCAGAAAGCTATCAGAAGCCTTGAAACTGGACGTTATGGTCTCGGATTCGCTAAGGATTTCAATTCAAAGTCGAAAGAAGAATTATTATCCCTGCTCCGTTATCCGACAAGTGAAAGACAGTTCATTATTTATGAGGCACTCCGCAAAGGTGCTACTATAGATGAAATTTACGAACTTACAAAAATAAAGCATTATTTCCTTAATGAAATGGCTGAACTCGTTCAGGAAGAAGAAAAACTTCTTGAATTAAAGGGAAGTGTTCCGGAAAAATCTGTTCTTAAACAGGCTAAACTTGACGGTTTTTCAGACAGATATTTAAGTAAATTACTTGAAGTAACTGAAGAAGAAATCCGTAATAAACGCCTTGAATATGGCATAAAAGAGGCGTGGGAGGGCGTACACGTAAGCGGTACTGAAAATTCTGCTTATTACTATTCAACGTATCATCTCGAAAAAGACGAAAGCCCCTCCAGTGACAAGCCTAAAATTATGATACTCGGCGGTGGTCCTAACAGAATCGGTCAGGGTATCGAATTTGATTACTGTTGCGTACACACTGCATTAGCACTCAAAAAACTGGGCTTTGAATCTATTATAGTCAACTGTAATCCTGAAACTGTTTCAACTGATTATGATACTTCCGATAAACTCTATTTTGAACCCCTTACACTTGAAGATGTTCTGAGTATTCACGACAAGGAAAAACCATTAGGAGTTATCGCACAGTTTGGTGGTCAGACCCCTTTAAATCTCGCAGGTGATTTGAAAAAATATGGCGTAAAGATACTCGGAACTACTCCGGAAACTATTGACCTTGCAGAAGACCGTGACCATTTCCGTGCTATGATGGACAGGCTGGGTATTCCTATGCCGGAAGCCGGTATGGCTGTAACAGTTGACGAAGCTCTTGAAATAGCTAATAAAATCGGTTATCCGGTAATGGTTCGTCCGTCTTATGTACTCGGTGGCAGAGGTATGGAAGTAGTCCACGATGATGACATGATGAGGGTCTATATGGCTAATGCTATCGGCGTTACACCTGACAGACCTATCCTTATTGACCGTTTCTTACATCATGCTACGGAGTGCGAGGCTGATGCTATTTCCGACGGCACACACTGTTTTGTACCGGCAGTCATGGAGCATATCGAACTTGCTGGCGTACATTCCGGCGACTCTGCTTGTATACTTCCGGCGAAGAATCTGACTGAAAAGCAGATTGAAACCATTAAGGAATATACCCGTAAAATAGCCGTTGAAATGAATGTATGCGGTTTAATGAATATGCAGTACGCTATTGAAGATGATACCGTATACGTTCTTGAGGCTAATCCACGTGCTTCACGTACCGTACCGCTTGTATCTAAAGTATGCAGTATAAATATGGTAAAGATTGCTACAGAAATAATAACTTCCGAACTTACCGGCAGACCTTCACCAGTACCGGAACTCACTGACAAGATTATAACACATTACGGTGTTAAAGAAGCTGTATTCCCGTTCAATATGTTTCAGGAAGTAGACCCTGTTTTAGGTCCTGAAATGCGTTCCACAGGCGAGGTACTGGGTATATCCGATTCATTCGGCGAGGCTTATTATAAAGCTCAGGAGGCTACACAGACAAGACTTCCGGAGCAGGGAACTGTTCTCCTTAGTGTTTGTGACCGTGACAAGCCGGAACTCGTCGAGATTGCACAGGCATTCAATGAACTGGGATTCCGTATAATTGCAACCGGAAACAGTTACAGGATTATAAAAGATGCTGGTATTCCATGTGAAAAGATATTCAAGATTTACGAGGGCAGACCGAATATTGCTGACCAGATTGCTAATGGTGAAATACAGCTTATTATCAATACACCGGCAGGTAAGACCAGCTCACACGACGATAGTTATATAAGAAAATCCGCTATAAAACACAGAATCCCATATATGACTACCATGGCAGCCGCAAAAGCCTCCGCTGAGGGTATAAAGGCTATCAAACATGATAAGCATTTCAATGTCAAATCATTGCAGGCACATCACGCAGATATAAAATAATTTATAAATTTTAAATTTCCTGTTATTTTTCCGAAAATGACAGGGAATTTTTTTATCTGTATCAGTATCATTATCTGTATCGGTGCGGTTCGTGTACGATTGTTCACGTTTGTGTTTTTCGGTTATATAAGGTAAAAATAACCATAAAAAATCAAAAATTCAGGGCATAAACATGACTTTTCAGTAAACAATAAAATTACACTGCTATAATACAGTGATTTGATGTAAAGGATTGATTTTTTTTGAAAAAGACTTTATTTACCTGTTCACTGATTCTTACCTGTATGTCATTTGTTTCATGCGGAAATAATGATAATACAGATTCTTCCGTTGACGGCGAGATATATGTTACGGAATACACTACTACTCAGCCATACACTACTACTACTACTGATGATGATGACCGCTATTACGATGATGACCATTATGAAACTGATGATGACGGTAATGTATATACAGAGGGGAGTACTGATTCCGCTGAAGACCACGTACACGACGCTATAGACGGTGTAGAAAACGCCGGTGAAAGTATAGTGGACGGTGTAGGAGATGCCGTAAATGACATCATAGAGGGAGCAGGGGACGCTTCTGATGACCTTATAGACGGTCTCGACGGTGAAACTACTACCAGTACTACCAGTGAGGAACAATAATACAAAAAAGGAACTGTATATATAATAAAATACAGTTCCTTTTTTAAGTAAGCAAAACAGCACTGATTCATAAGAATCAATGCTGTTTTTTCAAGGTAGGTATAATATGAAGACTAAAAATCTAATCAGTTTACGATAGTTTCTTCAGTTTCCTTATCAAAGATATGGATTCTGTTCGGGTCAAGAGCAATCTGTATTGTATCGCCTGAACGTACTGTAGAACGTGAACTTACACGAGCAGTAAACGGAATACCCTCACAATTAAGATACAGATAGATTTCAGCACCCATCATTTCAGTGATTTCAACCTGACATTCAATAATACCGGTTGTAGCGTTTGAAAGATACATTTCTTCGTCGTGGAGATTTTCCGGACGGATACCAAGTATAATTTCCTTTCCTACATAATTCTGAAGCTTTGAATTAACCTTTGATTCAGGTACAATAATTTCAAAAGTTCTCTTTGCTGAACCAAATTCAACAATGAACTGGTCATATTCTCTTTCGTATTTAAGTTTAGCGTCAACGAAATTCATAGTAGGTGAGCCAAGGAATCCGGCAACGAATTTATTAGCTGGTTCGTCATACATCTTCTGAGGTGTATCAATCTGCATTACCCAGCCGTCTTTCATACAAACGATTCTGTCGCCCATAGTCATAGCTTCTGTCTGGTCGTGAGTAACGTAAATGAATGTAGTTCCGAGCTGTTTGTGAATCTTTGAAATTTCAGTTCTCATCTGACCACGAAGCTTAGCGTCGAGGTTTGAAAGTGGTTCGTCAAGTAAGAATACCTTAGGAGAACGAACGATAGCTCTTCCGAGTGCCACACGCTGACACTGACCACCTGACATAGCTCTCGGCTTTCTGTCAAGGAGGTGTGAAAGGTCAAGGATTCTTGCGGCTTCATTAACTTTTCTTTCGATTTCGTCCTTAGGAACTTTACGGAGTTTAAGACCGAATGCCATGTTTTCAAAAACGGTCATGTGCGGATAGAGAGCGTAGTTCTGGAAAACCATTGCAATATCTCTGTCCTTAGGTGCGATGTCGTTTACAAGACGGTCGCCGATGTAAAGCTCACCCTCTGAGATTTCCTCAAGACCTGCAATCATTCGGAGTGTTGTTGACTTACCACAGCCGGAAGGACCAACGAAAACGATAAATTCCTTATCCCTGATGTCGAATGTGGTACTATGAACAGCCTCGACATTACCGGGGTATATTTTCTTTATTTGTTTAAGGCTAAGACCTGCCATTTAAATATTCCTCCAATACAAAATTTTCTTCCGGCACAAAATCAAATACCGGCTATAATAATATAATAACAGATTTCTTCAAACTTTTCAAGATGTCAAATTGCCGAAGTTATGACCGATTGTTTATTAATTTTGCCGAAAATTTACCCGAAAATTTACTACATAAAAGGTTAAAATCGGGTTCAGAAAACAGACTTTCAACATTTTTGTGCAATAATTCCATATGTTCACCAAATCCCAGTGTTTCGGGAAGAATCAGACCTCCGACTGAAATTCTCATTAAAACTTCTACGTGATTGCCGACCGCTGAAAACATCCTTTTCACCTGATGATATTTACCTTCATGAAGTTCTATAAATGCCAGTTTTTCGGACAATTCCGAACCACTTACCACTGCTGGCATACACTGATACCCGTCTGCTAATTCTAAACCGTTTTTGAATAAGTTAATATATTCACTTTTAAAGGATTGGGCAAGTTTCACAATATAGATTTTAGACACGTGTCTATTAGGGGCAAGAATACGGTGAGCAAGTTCGCCATCATTAGTGATTAATAACAAGCCGAGGGAATCCTTATCGAGCCGACCAACCGGAAACATATCTTTAGTACGAAGGCTTTCCGGAAGAAGTCGCATAACACTTATGCCGTCATTTTCAGAAGTGGAAGATATATAACCGTCGGGTTTATTGAGAATTATATATCTGTATTTCTGATTTCTGATTTCGTTTCCGTTTACGATTACTTTTACAGTATCGGGATTAACTTTCATATCAGATTTTTTAATAACAATTCCGTCAGCGGTGATGAGTTTTCTGCTGACAAGATTCTTGATTTCATTGCGTGTATATTCGGAACGTTCAGAAATAAAACGGTCTATTCTCATCAGTGACATATTTTTCACCTGCCTGAAATATATTTTTAATAATCAAAGATTTTCGGGGGGATTCCATATGAAAAAGAAAATATTTCTTCTTGTTGTTCTTGCGATAATAATTTATGCGGTCATATTCCTTACTGCTGAAAAAAGCGAAAAAAATACCGAAGAAAAGGTAAAATCTGAAATACCTGCTTCCACAACCGCCGAAAGAATAAATTATTTTTCACTGCATGGCTGGGAAGTGGAAGAAATTTCCGGAAAAAATATAATTATTCCGTCGGAATTTTCCGGAGATTATGCAGAATATGCGGAAATTCAGGACAAACAGGGTTTACCGCTGAGGGATTACGCCGGTAAAAACGGTTGCTTGTACGTTTATGAAGTAAGAAATTATAGTCCGGAAAATATGAAGATGTATGCAGAGTTAATCACCTGTGAGGATAAAATTATAGCATCACTTGTCTACAGCGAGGACGGTGGTAGTATCAGGCTTCCGGTGAATTAAAAAATTCTGACTAAATCCGCAATATACGGAAGTTTCAGGGCTTTTCCCTTATAAGCACCATACGCAAGAGCCACCGCAACTGCTAACTGTGTTATATTCAGGACAGCGTTTGCAATTCCGCCTATAAGTGGGATAATTCCGATTATATTCTTGACTATTACGAGAACACCAGTCAGCAGAAACCATGTAAACTGCTGATTTGCGTGAAATTTACAGAACAGTGAATTTTTATCGGCGACTATCGGCAGAAAAAACAAAAGCGGAATAAGATACGGCAATACAGCCTGTATGGTATTTTTTCTTACGTCCACACCGGAAAATCGACGTGCAGTTTCCGTATCGTTGAAATTTTCAAGAATATTATCAATATACATAAGTTATTCTCCTTTTTTAAATTCACTTATGGTAGCTACAAAACTTTCGGTATCAGTGAAATCGTTATACACCGAAGCAAAACGTATATATGAAACAGAATCAATTTCCCTTAATTTTTCAAGTACAATCTTTCCGATTTCTCTTGAAGTTGCTACAGTTCTGAACGCATTGGCGTAATAATTTTCGATATAATCCGCAATTCCGGAGACCTGTTCCATTGTGACGGGTCTTTTTTTGATAGCCGTAAAAATTCCCTTTATGAGCTTGTTACGGTCAAAATTTTCAAATGTTCCGTCACGTTTTTCCACCATAAGCAAGGGAATTTCAACCACTTCATAAGTAGTGAATCTGCTACTGCATTTCAGACACTCCCTACGCCGTCTTATTTTATCGTCCACGGGTCTCGAATCCGTAACCTTTGAATCAGAAAATCCACAAAAAGGACATTTCATATTTTTTTCCTGCCTTATTTCTGCAAAATAAAAGTATTTTTCATTTATGAAAATTACTGTATATATT
>CAMWUB010000061.1 GCA_947177345.1 uncultured Ruminococcus sp.
TAAAAAAATATCAGTATCTTTATCTGTATCGGTGCTGTTCGTGTACGTTCGTATGCGTTTGTTCAGTAATATTTTTCAAGATACTCTTCTTTTATCCGGCGGAGTTCACTTCTCGGCAACATTCTGAGAAGTTCCCAGCCTACTGATAAAGTATCTTCAATAGTTCTGTCGTTATCGAATCCCTGTGAGACATAACGCTTTTCAAACTCATCAGCGAATTTTGCATAAATCAAATCTATCGGAGTAAGTGCGGATTCGCCGAGTACTACCATTAATTCTTTAGCATCTTTTCCACGAGCATACGCCGAAAATAACTGGTTCATAGTATCGGAATGGTCTGCACGAGTTCTTCCCTCACCTATGCCCTTATCCTTAAGACGTGACAGCGACGGCAGAACGTCAACCGGCGGATTAATACCCTTACGATACAGTTCACGTGATAAAATAATCTGTCCTTCGGTGATATATCCGGTCAAATCGGGTATAGGATGTGTTTTATCGTCTTCCGGCATAGTCAAAATCGGTATCATTGTTATACTGCCGTCTCTGTCCGCCTGTCTGCCTGCTCTTTCGTAAATTGTGGCGAGGTCTGTATACATATACCCCGGATAGCCTCTTCTGCCTGGTACTTCCTTACGTGCCGATGCTATTTCACGGAGGGCATCTGCATAATTAGTTATATCAGTTAATATTACAAGTACGTGCATACCCTTTTCAAAAGCAAGGTATTCCGCCGTGGTGAGTGCCATTTTAGGCGTTGCGATACGTTCTATTGCCGAATCGTTGGCAAGGTTTATAAAAAGTACAGTCCGGTCAATAGCTCCGGTACTCCTGAAACTGTTGATAAAATATTCCGATTCCTCGAAAGTTATGCCCATAGCTCCGAAAACTACCGCAAACGGTTCTGAAGTGCCACGTACTTTAGCTTGTCGTGCTATCTGTGAGGCAAACTGTGCATGAGGCAGACCACTCGCCGAAAATATCGGAAGTTTCTGACCTCTTACGAGAGTATTAAGACCGTCTATAGCGGAAACACCTGTCTGAATAAATTCCTGTGGGTATCGCCTTGCAACCGGATTCATAGGAACGCCGTTAACGTCCATACGCATTTCAGGAATAATTTCCGCACCGTCGTCAATGGGTCTGCCGAGACCGTCAAAAACTCTGCCGAGCATATCTTCTGAAACTCCTAATTCCATCTGATGACCCGAAAATACAACACTGCTTTCCTGAAGATTTATTCCGGCGGAATCCTCAAAAAGCTGTACAAGGACATTAGTTCCGTCTACTTCGAGTACACGACAGCGTTTTTTTTCGCCGTTTTTCAGACGTATTTCAGCGAGTTCACCATATTTTGCACCCTCAACATCTTTAAGAAGTAACAAAGGTCCGGCGACTTCCTCAATAGTTCTGTATTCTCTTGACATTAATTATCCCCCCTGCTCATAAGCCGATTTATTTCTGAAGATATTTCAACTGAAATCTTTTCAAATTCTCCGGAAGTCTTTTCTTCCGGTATATACTTGAAACGTCCTATTTTTTCACGTACCGGCAAGACTGATATTTCTTCAACGTCCGCACCCTTTCCGACAGCCTCAACCGCCTTATCATTGAACATAAGAATCAGTTTCATCATATATAACTGCTTTGTGAGGCTCGTATACGTATCTACCTCGTGAAACGCAAGCTGATGTAAAAAATCCTCACGTATGGAACGGGCTGTTTCCATTTTCATACGGTCAGTTGCGGAAAGTGCGTCCATACCAATCAGCTTTACTATTTCTTTCAACTCGTCCTCATCGTGAAGTATTTCCATAAATCTCGCACGCAGTTTAATCCAGTCGGCAGAGACGTTATTATTATACCAGTCTGCCAGCGAATCGACGTACAATGAATAACTCGTAAGCCAGTTTATCGCCGGAAAATGTCTCTGATATGCAAGGTTTGAATCAAGCCCCCAGAATACTTTTACAATTCTTAAAGTCGCCTGTGAGACAGGTTCAGAAATATCACCACCAGGGGGCGAAACAGCTCCGATTACTGATAATGTACCCTCTCTGCCGTCCGTCCCGTTTGAAATAACACGCCCTGCACGTTCATAGAACTGTGCAAGCCTGCTCCCTAAATATGCCGGATAACCCTCGTCACCGGGCATTTCCTCAAGCCGTCCGGACATCTCACGGAGTGCTTCAGCCCACCGTGATGTAGAATCCGCCATTAATGCCACAGAATAGCCCATATCCCTGTAATATTCAGCTATAGTAATTCCGGTATACACAGAAGCCTCACGTGCGGCAACCGGCATATCTGAAGTATTTGCTATTAAAACAGTTCTTTCCATAAGGGATTTATTTGTGCGTGGGTCAATTAATTCCGGAAACTCATTCAGAACGTCGGTCATTTCGTTACCACGCTCACCGCAACCGATATACACAATTATATCTGCTGATGCCCATTTTGCAAGCTGATGTTGTGTAACGGTCTTACCACTTCCGAAAGGTCCGGGGATAGATGCCACACCACCTTTGGCAATCGGGAAAAGACAGTCAACAACTCGCTGACCGGTCACAAGTGGCATATCCGGTGATAATTTTTTCTTATAGGGTCTGCCACGACGTACCGCCCATTTCTGAAACAGTTTCAGATTATATTCACCCTTGCCGGTATCGAGAACACATATAACGTCGTCAACATGGAAATCACCGGAAGTTATTTTCTTTACCGTTCCTGAAATGCCATTAGGAACGAGTATTTTATGAAGTACTATATCAGTTTCCGGAACTGTACCGATAATATCACCGCCGATAACGGTATCACCGGTTTTTACAGTGGGAGTGAATTTCCATAATTTATCACGTTTCAGTGACGGCACATCTACACCACGTTTAAGAGAATTACCACAAATTTTCCGTATATCGTCAAGAGGACGCTGAATACCGTCGAAAATACTTCCGATAAGTCCCGGACCTAATTCAACACTCATGGGTTCGCCGGTTGATACGACAGGTTCACCTGTACCAAGTCCGGCGGTTTCCTCGTAAACCTGTACGGAAGCCCTGTCGCCGTGCATTTCAATAATCTCGCCGATAAGTTTCTGATTACTTACACGTACAACATCGAACATATTAGCATCACGCATACCCTCCGCAATGACAAGAGGACCTGAAATTTTAACTATTTTTCCAGTACTGTTCATTAAATCGCCTCAATTCTTAAGAATATCAGAGCCGACAGCTTTTTCCACAGCCTCGTGAAGAGCTTTCATACCGTTGCCGGTATTGCCACGTACTGCCGGAATAAGCACTATTGACGGCAACTGACTATTTTTATATTTATCTATCGTATCGCTCACTGTGACCGCTACCGGTTCAGTGACGTATATTACTGCGAAATCGTTTTCCGCAAGCCGTCTGATTAAACTTCCGACTTTCTGTGATTCCGTTTCACAAAACACGGAAAGTCCTAACGATGCAAAACCTGATACGCTGGCACTGTCGCCGATTACTGCTATTTTATACATATAATTTCCTGAGCCTTTCCGTAATAGTAACCTTATCCGCACCGCATTCACGACATACTGATATTATCCGGATATTTTTTATTTCCGCTTCCTTTGCGATATAGTAGGATATAAGCGGTTCTATTCCGAAAGCCTGAAGCCGTGAAGTTTCGGCGAGTTCTATTAACATATCGTCGCAACGTTTTTCAAATTCAGCCGGATTTTCTTTAAGAAGTCCGGAGAGTTCCGCATAAATCGTATTTCCTAAAAATGACAATAAATTTTCAGTACCTCCGAGTGTTGCTCTTATAATTGATTCCTTGTCAAGTTCCGGACTTCCGCATATCGAGATTTCTAAAAAATCCCTGTTTTTATTCATTTTACTGCAACGGTAAGCGGTTTTAATATCGGCACATACTGTTATCAGATTAACATATTTCCGCATGAAATCATTTCCGGATTTTTCCGCCGATTCCTGCATAGCTTTCATGCAAGCCGTATCAATAAGAGAATCCATAAGCTGACCGTCAAGAGTAGTAGTTATCAGTTCGTAAGCCTGTGTGGCTGTCTCACGTATATAATCCGGCAGAACGTCCATATCTTTAGTACGGAATGCCTCTTTTAACGTATCGTTTTTTATATTCGACGGCTGGATAATATATGAATCCGGTTCACGTCCGGAAACCATTGCTTTTAAAACCGCCTTTAAATTATGAAAATCGTTTCTGTAAAGAATAATTTCAAGTTCTTTGCTGTCGGGGGCGAAAGTCCGGAGCATTTCCCATACTTCCGGAAGAGTTCCGGCATTTTTCGAGTTAATAAGCGTTTCAGATTCCTTACGGTCACGGGCGTTAATAAGCCTTTCCAAATCGCTTTGTGTGAAAAGTGAATTTTCCATAGTCCTTACTACCGCCACCGCACTTGCGTATTGCGTACCCATAATATCACCCACCAAAAAGAATACCAGCGAGAATATCTCTGATTCTGTCCTTTTCAGATTCGATTATTTCCCTGAAATTACAGTTTTCAGAAATAAGTCCGTATTTCAGTATGAAACCGTTATCAATATCCGCCGGAATATCAGATATTTTAACTTTATTACCGGAAATTTCAGAAATTTTTCCATGAAAATTTTCCGGAAGTCTTGCGAGGTCTTTTTTACTGAAAAACATTTCACCTGCTCCGGTATGGAGTCTCTTTCCGGCAAGTCTAAGAATCATATCGAAGTATTCGCCGTCCGGAAGATTTTCCAGACGGTTTATTATATTTTCTATCGCCGTATTGATAATTTCAACTTTACATTCAAGCAGTTTCCGACGGTTTCCGGCATCGACGGAGTTGCACGCATTCCGGAAAGACGTTTCAGCTTTCGCAAGGGATTTTTTCATATATTCGTTGTATGCCGTTTCGGCTTTCTGGTCGCCGTCCTCCTCGATAGCTAAGGCTTTTTCCTCGGCGGTACGGATAATATTATTTTCGTTCTGTCTGCCCCGACTGTCGATAATATTAATAATGCTGTCAATTCCTGACATTTCCGCACCTCCTCAGATTGCGATATTGTAAATCAGAAGTATCGAGACAAGCAAGGCGAGAATCGCATAAGTTTCGACCATCGCCGCCATTATGATTGCTTTTCCGTTGTGTTCGGGCTTACGGGCGGTGATTCCTACACCGGCAGCGGCGGAACGCCCCTGAGCGATACCTGAAAACAGACCTACTATCGCTATCGGTAACGACGCTCCTAAAAACATAAGCCCCTGTGCTGTTGAAAGTTCCACGGCATTACCGCCGATAACTCCTATCCGACTTAACATTAAAATTGCCGTAAGAAGTCCGTAAAGACCCTGTGTACCTGGTAAGAGCTGTAAAACAAGTACCTTACTGAATTTATCGGGGTCAACGGAAACTACTCCGGCAGCCGCCTCGCCGACCAGTCCTACACCTTTTGCTGAACCGATTCCGGCAAGAAGTGCTGAAATTGATGCTCCTAAAATTGCCAGTGCTAAACCCATACTGTTCATAATTAATTATCCTCCCTGAATTTAATGTATTTTGTATCGGCGGTGAACGGTCTGAACTCACGTCCGCCACCTGTATAGAATTTTGAAAATAATTCAACAAACTGCAATCTGTCTGTATGGACATACGCTCCTAAAAGATTTATAGCAAGATTCGCTGTATGTCCCACTATGAAGACCACCACAAGCAATATAGTCTTGACTATCATATTTTCGGGCATAGTTCCTATTAAGTTGATAACTCCGGCAATGCTTCCGGTTGCGAGACCTAACGCAAGCAACCGTGAATATGAAAGAATATCACTCAGCCAGCCGGTAGCCGTATTATAGAGGGCATAAAGTCCGCCGAAAAACTTTCCGAAAACTGACTTTGAAGACCGTCCGGAAGTCAGAATTATTAAAGCAACTCCGGCTATCATCATATAAGTGCCAATTGTCTTCAGTACCGCCGGAACACTTACCAGTATGCTACTCGCCAACGGTGCAACGCCGATAATGGTCAGATATACCGGTACGGTATCAAGAACCGCATCGAGTTTTTTTCCCTCGTCCCACGACATTTTAAACGATACTCCCACACCAAGAAATAAATGAAGTATTCCTAATCCGAAAGAATATAACAGAAGTTTTATAGGGTCGTCGAGTGGCTGAAACCATAAGGCAATACTTCCGATTTCCTTTCCGAAATATTCACGTCCGATTACCTGTACTATATCACCGAACCAGCTTCCGAACAATGCACCCCATATTATAGTAGATATGCCACAGTTACGGAACATCTTCATAGTTTTTTTCATGGTATCGTCAAGCCGGAACTTATTCAATATTATCGTTGTACCGATAAGCATTAAAAGACCGTAACCGGCATCTGAAAGCATCATACCGAAAAACAGATAGTAAAAAAATGACATTACTGGTGTGGGGTCAACGTCCGATTTTGACGGCATAGCGTACATTTTAGTTATGCTCTCGACAGGTGCGGAAAAGTTTCCGTTTTCGAGTAATACGGGAACGTCATCATCTTCAGACGGTTCAGTGAAATTTACGTATACCGTGAATTTACTTTCGAGTTCCTTACGGAGCTTATCGGCGTATTTTTCCGGAATATAGCCGTCAAGAACGAATGTATTTTCCGTAAATCCGAGCAGGCTAAGGGCGTTATACTTATCCTTACGCATCTGAAGATAATCAACGGCAAATTCAAGATTTTTACGGTTTTCAGCTAATCCTGTAATCCGTTTTTCAGCTTTACGAATATGTGCTACAGAAGTCTGTCGTTTTATCTTATAATTCGTGATAATAGTTTCCGGCGTATCGTTTTCCGGTTCTGATACCGGTATGAAGCCATTCATACGGAGGATATTTTCCGTTTCGTCAGCGGATTCCTTATCACTAAGCACGAATATATTAGTTATATCTTTTGACCGGAATATTATTTCAGTATACGTATTTTCCGGTAAAATTTCTTCAACGTCCACCGCCGACGGTACAGAACCAATAAAAGCCGTGGTAGTTTCCGTACCTCTGAAATTCAACGGAATATCAAGATTCCGCCATTTACCGAGAATATCGCATCTTAAATCAATCTGTGTGATTATTTTTTCAGATTCGGTAATTTCCTGACTGTTCCGGATAATCTCATTGGCGACTGATATTATTTTTTCCAACTGCATGGCGTTTTTTCCGAAACTATCGACTTCAATTTCTGACCTGCTCCCGAAAATTTCAGTTATTGGTTTCTTTTCCGGTGAATATCTGTCGAGTATTGCGAGTGCCTGAATAGTAGTATTCCGGAATTTTTCAAACTCACCTACTACCGCCGTTACGTTCATTCCGTCGAGTTCTTCGCTGGCATTCCGTGATATTTCCACTACTCCTCGACGTTGCAGAAATTCGATAATTTTCTTGCTGTCGGTCAGAAGTGCAATCAGTTCAATTTTTTTCATTTTAAGTTTTGACAATTTTTATCACCCCTTTCAGAAAAATTCCTCAATCACTGCCGATACAGCTTTTTCCATATTTTTTTCAGCGTTCAGACGGATTTCATTGATTTTTTCAGTGTATCTATCGGCTGACTGTTCAGAATAAATTTCAAGTCTTTTAGCGTAATCGGAACGGATTTTTTCCATTTCCGCAGACCCCTGACTTATTTTCTTCTGTATCGCAAC
>CAMWUB010000062.1 GCA_947177345.1 uncultured Ruminococcus sp.
CCCTGAGATGTATGAAATTATTGCTGAGTATATCGGATATAAAATCACGGAATAATTTTTATTATTCCGATTGAATTTTCCGGAAAAATATGTTATAATTACTTGAATAAAAATCAGAAAGGGGAATCAGAATGGCAATCACTGAGGCAGTGGAAAATTATCTTGAAACTATTCTTATTCTTTCGCAGAAACAACCGAATGTACACGCAATTGATATATGTTCATATCTCGGCTACTCCAGACCGACTATTTCAATAATTCTGAAAAAAATGAAAGAAGACGGGCTGGTACTCGTTGATGACGATAATCATATAACCCTCACTGAAAAGGGCAGGGAAGTAGCTGAAAGTATATACGACCGTCACAAAGTTCTTTCGGAACTTTTCATTATGTTAGGAGTTTCACACGATAATGCCGTTGAGGACGCTTGCAAAATAGAACATGACCTTTCAGAAGAAACTTTTCAGCTTCTTAAGGCACATTATCTGAGACTTCTGGCAGACAGAAAACACTGATTTCTTTAAGGAGGCTATAATGAACAGATACGAAACTTTCAGGGAAAAATATCCCATATTCATATATAAATCCTTTAAGATAACCGAAAATACAGACAGTATTGAAATAAGCTATGAATTTTCGATACCTCAACTAACCGATTTCAGACCCTCATGGAGTTTTCCGAAACCTGAAAATCTATCCGTAAAGAAAGACATAGTTTTTGAAAATCTTGTCTTTTCGCTCGGTATGGCTGAGGCTGTCAGCTACTGGAAAGCGGTATGTTCACCGAAATTTCGTATAGAATGCGGTTCACTCACACCGGAGCAGATTAATTTCTGGAAAAAACTGTACTTCATGGGCTTAGGAGAATTTTTCTATATCAACGGCATACAAGCCGATTCAGATAATTTTATTGATATAAAATCATGCGGAAGTCTTTCCGGCGAAAATATAGAACGTCCGGAATTATCAGGGTGTCTCGTGCCGGTTGGTGGCGGTAAGGATTCCGCACTGACCCTTGAAACTCTCACCTGCTCCGGTATGGAGTGTATGTGCTACGGAATAAATAAAAGAAACTCTATAACCGGAACTGTCACTACTGCCGGACTGCCGGAAGATTCGCTGATTACCGCACGCCGTAATTTTGACCGCTCTTTAATCGATTATAATAAAAAGGGCTTCCTGAACGGTCATACACCGTTTTCATCGGTGGTAGCGTTTTCCGCTGAGATAACAGCGTATCTGCACAGACTGAAATATATAGTACTGTCCAATGAATCCAGTGCAAACGAAAGTACTGTAATCGGTCTGAACGTCAACCACCAGTACTCGAAAAGTTTTGAGTTTGAAAAGGATTTCCACGAATACGAACAGAAATTCTTAAAGACCGGAATATATTATTTCAGTTTCCTCAGACCTCTTTCAGAATTTCAGATAGCCGGAATGTTTTCTGTACACAGAAAGTATTTACCGGTATTCCGTAGCTGTAATCTCGGAAGTAAGGTATCGCCGGATATATGGTGCGGTGAGTGTCCTAAATGCCTGTTCGTAAGCCTTATATTATCGCCGTTCCTTACTGATGACGAACTGACCGGCATTTTCGGTAAGGATTTACTCAATGACGAATCCATGATGGAATACTTTAAAGAACTCATAGGAAAATCTGAACACAAACCGTTTGAATGCGTCGGAAGTGTCGACGAGGTAAATTTAGCGGTATCTCTTGCAATAAGAAAACGTAATCCGGATAAATTGCCGTTACTGTTTAAAAATTATTTGGAGCAGGGTTTATATAATCCGGACAGTCTCGACGAAAAATATAATAAATATTGCAGATATTTCAGTAATGAAAATCTTCTGCCGGAAAGTTTCCGGAAAATACTTCTGAATGAAATGGAGAGAATTTTTTGAATAAATTCGTTGAATATCTTAAAAATTATACTGATAACAAATCCATATGTATACTTGGCTTCGGACGTGAGGGTAAATCTACTTATAGGCTTATTGAAAAATACTGTACGCCGGAAACGGTTACAATAGCAGACCTCAATCCGCTGAATAATCCGCCGGAAAACGTCGGAATAATTACCGGTGCGGATTATCAGAAATCGCTTGATGATTTTGATATGGTTTTCAAGTCTCCGGGGATAGTCCTTGAAAAAAAGCCGTCCGAACTGAAATGCGAGATTACTTCCGAAACACAGGTATTTTTCACGGTATACAGGGAGCAAATTATAGGAATCACCGGTACTAAGGGCAAAAGTACGGTATCATCTCTGATATATCATATACTTAAGGAATCGGGTAAAGATACGTACCTTGTCGGAAATATAGGCGTGCCGGTGTTCGATATCGCCGAGGACGTGAAAGACGGTACTATAATAGTCTGTGAACTGTCGTGTCACCAACTCGAATATATGACAGTCTCGCCGGAAACCGCTGTTTTTCTGAATCTCTATGAGGAACATCTTGACCACTACGGCACTATGGAAAACTACCACAACGCAAAGAAAAATATCTATCTGCACCAGGAAGAATATGACTGTCTGCTTATCAACAGCGATGTTGAACATGAATTTACAGGAGCTTATGACTATACAATATCCGCCACAAATCCGGACGCTGATATTTACGTTTACAGCGGTATAAAGGGGAAAATTCACATTCATGATATTTGGGATAATATTTGCAATATTCCCACCGATAATATAAAATTGTTAGGTATTCATAATCACTATAATATAGCTGTCGCTCATTTTGTAACGGCTTTCCAACACGTGGAGCAGGAAGACTTTGAAAAGGCTTTATGTACGTTCAATCCGCTGGCACACCGTCTTGAATACGTCGCTACAGTCGACGGTGTACGGTATTATGACGATTCCATTTCAACGGCTTGTGCTACTGCCATAGAGGCTCTGAAAAGCGTTCCTAATGCAAAAACTATACTCATTGGCGGTATGGACAGGGGCATTGACTATATGCCTTTGATTGAATTTCTGAACACTTGCCACGTCAACTTAATATGTATGGAGACTTCCGGAAAACGAATATATGATACCATAAGAAATATGGATTTCAATAATCATGAACGTGTTTATTATGTTCAGCACCTTGAAGAAGCGGTGGAGCTTGCCTATGAAATAACGCCGTCCGGTACGAGTTGTGTACTGTCACCAGCTTCGGCAAGTTACGGAATTTTCAGGAACTTCGAGGAACGTGGTGATGTTTTCAAGAAACTTGTTTCAGGTCTGAAAAATGAATGAACTGATTAAAAATATTGACATACTTCATACTACTGAACTCGGTGTCATGAGAATTAAAAAAAATTTATCGCTGAAAACTGATAACGTTGTTGAATTTTGCCGGAAAAAAATTCTCGATACCAGTGCGATTATTGAAAAATCGGGTAAAAACTGGTATATAACTATAGAAAATTTCCGTATAACCGTAAATTCAACAAGTTATACAATTATCACGGCACATAAAATTATCTCTTGACTTTTTCCGGAAAATGTTGTATAATATATCTGTGAACTTTTTCCGGACAGGAGGGGCTTTATGGACAAACACCGGCAGATAGCTTTTATTCTTGCTTTTATACTCGCTCTGTTAATTATGATGGTCGGCAAGGCTTGCACTGACAGTACTATGAAAAAACATAACAGACCTGCTCAGAATACTACTCAACAAAGCGTTTCAGCATCAGACTTTAATAACAGTCATAACGGCTATAATAATACTCCGTCTCAGACGACTACTACCACACCGGTACAGACCACACAGCCGGTTGTTTACGTAACAAATATGCTTGGTGAAATCGTCGGTACTGAATCCGCTGAAACTGTTACGGAAATTCAGACGACTACTGAAAAATTTTCAATACTCGATGATTATAACGCCGGTAAATCACAGAATGATAAAAGTATTCCGGCACAAAATATTTATCAGACACCGTCGAAAGTTCACATTACTATACGTTAATTTTGGAGGTAAAATAATGGTTAATATCGAAATGGCAAACGGAAAAAATATAAAAATTGAACTTTATCCGGAAATCGCACCCATTACTTGCGAAAACTTTGAAAAACTCGTTAAATCAGGCTTTTATGACGGTCTGACTTTTCACCGTGTAATATCCGGCTTCATGATTCAGGGAGGCTGTCCGCTTGGTACAGGTACAGGCGGTCCGGGTTGGAACATAAAAGGTGAATTTTCTTCAAACGGCGTAAAAAATGACCTCAGACATACAAGAGGTGTCATTTCTATGGCTCGTTCCATGATGCCTAATTCAGCCGGTTCACAGTTCTTCATAATGCATAAGGACGCACCACACCTCGACGGTCAGTATGCGGCTTTCGGTAAAGTCGTTGAGGGTATGGACGTTGTTGACGAAATTGCAGGCGTAAAGACTAATTACAATGATATGCCTCTTGAACCGCAAGTTATGAAAAAAGTAACAATCGAATAATTTAAAATGCCGGATTTAATTTCCGGCATTATTTCTGAAAGGATTGATTTTTTATGTTATATATCGGGTGTCACCTGTCGGCTTCCAAGGGCTATGCGGATATGGGCAGACAGGCTGAAAAAATAGGAGCTAATACTTTCGCATTTCTCACGAGGAATCCCCGTGGAAGTTCCGCAAAAGCGATAAATCCGGCGGACGTTGAAAAGTTTCTGCAAAATTCAAAGAGTTTCGGAAAACTTGTCGCACACGCACCATACACACTTAATCCGTGTGCTTCAGACGAGAAAATACGTGATTTCGCACGCTTTGCTATGGCGGACGACTTAAAACGCATGGAATATATCCCGAATAATTACTATAATTTTCACCCTGGTTCGCACGTTAAACAGGGTAATGAAAAAGGTATCGAACTGATAGCGGAAATTCTGAATGACGTTCTCACGCCGGAACAGTCAACAATTGTACTTCTTGAAACTATGTCCGGAAAGGGTTCGGAAGTTGGGAAGTCATTTGAGGAATTAAGGGCGATTATTGACCGTGTAAATCTTAAAAATAAAATCGGTGTATGTCTCGATACGTGTCATATATGGGACGGCGGTTATGATATTGTGAACAATCCGGACGGCGTTTTTGAGGAGTTCGATAAAATAATAGGTCTCGAAAGACTGAAGGCAATCCACCTGAATGACAGTCTGAATCCGTGTGGCTCTCATAAGGACAGACACGCTAAAATCGGTGAGGGTCATATCGGTGCGGACGCTCTTGTCAGGTTTATAAACCGTTCCGAAGTGAAAGGTCTGCCGGTCATTCTGGAAACTCCTAACGATTTGGACGGTTATGCACGTGAGATAAAATTTCTGCGTGAAAACTACAACGACTAAAAAAGACCGCACATTATGTGCGGTCCGAGTTTCTTAACGGCTGAAAATGTTCCACGTGGAACAATTCAGAAAAATCAGTCAACTTTTACGATAGTGCCGTAAAGTTCACGAGGTGCTCCGATAGCGTTTGATTCGTCGGTGTCGATGTGCATAGCACGGGCGTATTTTTCGGAAACACGGCAAACAACGTCGCCAAGAATAGCACTTCTTTCAGGAGTTTCAACTTTTACCCATACAACCTGCTTGTCAGTAACGCCGAGTTCTTCGGCATCTGCTGGTGTGAGATGAATGTGTCTTTTAGCGACGATAACGCCTTCAGAAATTTCAACTTCACCGGCTGGTCCTATGAGTTTGCAAGCTCCTGAACCTGTAATATCTCCGGATTCCTTTATAGGTGCGGAAATACCTATAGAACGTGCATCAGTAGCGGAAAGTTCCACCTGAGTTTCAGGACGTACAGGACCTAAGATTGAAACACCAGCGAGTTCCTTTTTAGAACCTACAACAGTTACACGTTCTTCGCAAGCGAACTGTCCAGGCTGTGAGAGGTCTTTTTTCTTAGTGAGTTCATAACCTTTGCCGAAAAGTATTTCAAGATGTTCCTGAGTAACATGAACGTGTCTGGCAGAGGTTTCAACGATAAATTTTTCTGACATTTTAAATTCCTCCAAAAATTCCGGTCAAACCGGTTCTTTAAATATATTCTACACCTTTTTTAACAGAACGTCAAGAGGTATCAGGAAATTTTTGTCAGAAATGCTGTTATCACGTGCAAACAAGAGGGTATAAAAAAGCGTCCCGAAGAGGAGTCGAACCTCCGGCCTACTGCTTAGGAGGCAGTCGCTCTATCCTACTGAGCTATCGGGACATCTTCTATATTATACCACGTCTTTTTGTAAAAATCAAGTCCTGTAAGAAAAATTTATTTTTTAACTGAAAATTTTCATGATTGACATTTTTTTTCTTTCTGATATAATAGTATATAGAAAAGGAAGTGAATATCATGGAGGAAGTAACAACGGCTTTCACGGAAACTACTACCGAACCGTTTATAAATGCCGTCGATACGATACACGAGCAGGTAAACAGAGCGTCAAGTGTATTTTCCGGAATGGCAAAGTATTTTACAAGTATGATGCCGTCAGTTATAACGGCTGTAATAGTACTTATAATAGGGGTTCTTATTTCAAGACTGATTGCAAGGATTTCAGCAAAAGCCCTCAGACAATCTGCCATTGACAGCGGTGCGAAAAGTTTTCTGGTATCGCTTATCAGGATATTGTTGTATGTCGTCGTGGTAATTATGGCGTTGTCGGTACTTAATGTGCCGATGTCCTCAATAATAACGGTATTTGGTGCGGCAGGACTTGCGGTCAGCCTTGCGTTGCAGAACTGTCTTTCAAATATCTGTGGCGGATTTATTATTCTTTTTTCAAAGCCCTTTACGGTCGGCGACATAATAGAACTTGACGGCACAGTAGGAAAAGTTGACGATATAAGCATTTTGTCCACGAAAATAAAAACTTTCGACGGAAAAACGGTTTTTATCCCTAACGGTAAAATTTCAGATGCAAAGATAATAAACTATACTGAAAGTCCGGAACGTCGTATTGACCTGAAGTTTGATATAAGCTATTCCGGAGACTACGAAAAGGCAAGACTTGTTATACTGGACATACTTAAAAATGACCCGTATGTTCTTGAAACACCTGCTCCGATAGTGAGAATGTCCGCACATAAGGAAAGTTCAATAGAAATTGATACACTTGTATGGGTTGCAAATGAAAATTATAATTCTGTCCGTTACAGTATTCTTGAAAATGTAAAAGCTACATTTGACAGGGAAAATATAGAGATACCTTTCAATCAGCTTGATTTACACATTAAGGAGTAATTTTTTATGGCGACAACAAAACGAAAAAAATTCAGACTATTATTTAAAGTGATAGTTTTTCTCATAGTGGTATGGTGGTATAATAATTATACACTGAGAACAACTCATGTTGAACTTACTTCCGGCAAGATAAATGATTCTGTCCGTATAGCCGTTATAAGCGATACCCATTCCACGAAACACGGTATAAGTAATAAAACTATACTCCGTCGTGTGAAAAGAGCAAGTCCGGATATTGTATTCATAGTCGGCGATATGTACACCAATGGCAGTCCGGCGGAAATAATTCAGATACCTGTTGACCTTACCGCTGATATAATTTCAGAGGGCTATCCGGTATATTTTGTCACCGGTGACCACGACACAGACCAGTCATATATAGAATGAATGGTGCAGACCGGTGCA
>CAMWUB010000063.1 GCA_947177345.1 uncultured Ruminococcus sp.
TGTCTATATCATGTATATTAATCATATGAGTGGTCCGAAGGTCCTTAATATGTGCAGAAGTGTTTCACCGCTTTTTTCGGGGTGGAACTGTGCTCCGTAAACAAACCGTCCGTCGTGGACGAGTGCCGGAACACGTCCGCCGTATTCGCCATATGCGGAAATATCCTTGTCAGCACATTCCGCCTTATACGAGTGTACAAAATATACAAACTCATTATCACAGAGACCGTCAAGAAGTCTGCAATTATTAAGGATTTCAAGTTTATTCCAACCCATATGCGGTATTATTAAATCTTCGCTTTCCATTTTCCGTACAGACCCTTTTATCAGTCCGAGACCGTCACACTCTTCAAACTCGTAGCCTTTCTCAAATATCAACTGCATTCCGAGGCATATTCCCAGAAACGGCTTTATTTTTGCCTGTTCCTTTATTGTATTGATAAGTCCGGAATTTTCAAGCATTTTCATAGCTGACGGAAACGCTCCAACGCCCGGCAATATCACAGCGTCGGCGTTTTCTATGGAATTTTTATCAGATGTCAGAATACTTTCAAGTCCGAGATAGTCAAGGGCATTCTTCACGCTGAAAATATTTCCTGCTCCATAATCGATAATTGCAATCATTTATAAAACCCCCTTTGTAGAAAGTACTGTACCGTCGGCGTTTTTTGCGATGGCTGTTTTAAGAGCGTGTGCGACTGCCTTGTATATCGCTTCCGCTTTGTGATGGTCATTACTGCCATAAAGCAGATTGATATGTAAGGTCATTCCGGAATTGAACGCAAACGCACGGAAAAATTCTTCCGTCATGCACAAATCGTACTCACCGCAAGACTGGTTAGTGAAATCGCAGTTGAATACTAAAAACGGTCTGTTACTTAAGTCGAGGCTTGCCATTGCTAAGGATTCGTCCATAGGGATATACGCTGTACCATAACGGACTATCCCCGATTTATTGCCGAGTGCCATTCCTAAAGCCTGTCCGAGTGCTATTCCGGTATCCTCTATTGTATGGTGACAGTCAACGTGCAAATCTCCTTTTACTCTGATAGTCATGCTTATTCCGCTATGTACGGAAAGTGCTGTCAGCATATGGTCAAAAAAACCTATTCCGGTGGAAATATCAGCTTTTCCCATACCGTCGAGAGTTACAGAAACATTTATATCCGTCTCTCTGGTAGTACGGTTTACTGTGCCTTTTCTTGTAAAATCGTTCATTTAAGAATTTCCTCCAGTGCTTTAAATAATGAATCCATTTCCTCAACCGTTCCTATTGTAATTCTCATGTAATTGTTTATTCGAGGTTTATTCCAGTAACGTACGAAAATTTTACGCTTCCGGAGTTCCTCAAAGATATATCCGGCATTATTTTCCTTATGACCTGCAAAAATAAAATTACTCATAGAATCCGGAAATTCAAAACCTAATTCCTTAAGTTTTTTCTTTGAGTATTCACGGGTAACTATTATTTTATCTGTAGTTTCTCTGAAATACTTTTCGTCACGGACAGCTTCCGCACCGCAAATCTGTGTGATACTGTTCATTGTATACGAGTTTACCGAAAATTTCACGTCATTCATGTACTTTATGAGTTTTTCGCTACCCATTGCAAAACCTATACGCATACCAGCCATTGAACGAGATTTTGAAAAAGTCTGTATTACAAGAAGATTATCATATTTTTCAATAAGTGGAAGACAGGATTTTCCGCCGAAATCTATATATGCTTCGTCAATCATTACAACTGAATCCGGATTTGATTTGATTATATCTTCAATCATATCAAGACTTTCAAGAACTCCTGTAGGTGCATTAGGATTAGGGAAAATTATTCCGCCGTTCTCAACTTTATAATCTTCCGGATTTATTGTGAAGTCCTCACGGAGCGGACAGGTTTTATAAGGTATTCTGTAGACATCTGCCCACACGTCGTAAAATGAGTAGGTAACGTCCGGAAAAAGTATCGGCTTATCGGAATTGAAAAACGTCATGAACGCCATTGAAATAACGTCGTCAGAACCTACCCCGACAAATACCTGCTCAGGTTTCAGGTTATAACGTTCCGCAAGGGCATTGACTAAAATTTCAGAATCCGGATTAGGATATAACCGCATATCCGAAACGTCAAAATTATCGAGAATATCACGTACCGCCGGAGCAGGCGGGTACGGATTCTCATTAGTATTAAGTTTTATTATATTTTTATCTTCAGGCTGTTCGCCGGGGGTATACGGTACTACCCGACGAACATTATTTTCCCATTTATTCATTAAAATCAACTGCCTTTCCGGTTATTCAAAACGTACTTTTATAGCGTTGGCGTGTGCGGTAAGACCCTCTTTTTCGGCAACAAGTATTATATCGTCCTTAGCTTTTTCGAGAGCCTCACGGGTATAATATATATAGCTTGACCGCTTTGTGAAACTTGCAACGCCGAGTGGTGAAAAGAATCTCGCTGTACCACTGGTGGGAAGTACGTGATTAGGACCAGCATAATAATCGCCGAGGGGTTCGCTTGCATACTGTCCGAGGAATACAGAACCGGCATTATCCAGACTGCCCAGTAACTCCATAGGATTTTCCATGAGTACTTCAAGATGTTCCGGAGCGATTGCATTTGCTATTTCAACCGCTTTTTCACGACTTTCTGTAATGATTATTGCACCGTAATCTTCAAGGGATTTTTCAATGATTTCTTTTCTTGAAAGATATTCTTTCTGACGGTTTATTTCTTTTATAGTCTCGTCGGCGAGTTTTTCGCTTGTCGTAACCATTATAGCAGATGCCAGTTTATCATGTTCCGCCTGTGACATAAGGTCAGCAGATACAAACTTCGGATTTGCTGTTTCGTCTGCAAGCACAAGTATTTCACTCGGTCCTGCAATCATGTCAATGTCGACAACGCCGTAAAGTAATTTCTTGGCAGTCGCAACGAAAATATTTCCAGGTCCTACAATCTTGTCACATTTAGGGATTGTCTCCGTACCGTATGCCAGTGCCGATATAGCCTGAGCTCCACCGGCAAGGAATATCCTGTCAACACCGCATAATGCTCCGGCAACAAGTATATCCTTATTAGGTGTACCGTCTTTAAGTGGTGGAGTTACCATTATTAATTCCTTAACTCCTGCTATCTTTGCCGGAATGGCGTTCATTAACACACTTGACGGATATGCTGCCGTTCCCCCTGGGACGTATAAGCCTACTCTTGCAAGCCCTCTGATACGCTGACCTAATATAACTCCGTCAGATTTTGCATTTATAAAACCCTGCTCAACCTGTCTGTTATGGAAATCAGCTATATTTTCCTGTGCGTTCAGTAAGGCGTTGACAAAATCGGGGTCTGCTTCTGTCAGTGCGTCGTTTATTACGTCACGTGGTACTTCGTAATATTCCGGAAGTTTTCCGTCAAATTTAAGAGTATATTTATTTACTGCTGTATCGCCGTTGTTTTTAACGTCCTCTATGATAGCTGATACTGTTTCAGTAACTTTCTTGTCCGTTTCACCGGCACGTCTGCTGAGTTCTTTCAGGAACTCAACTTCTGCTGTGCCGTCTGCATAAATTTTTTTCATTATAAATTCTCCTCTATGAGTTTTATTAATCTGTTTATTTCGTCCTTACGGAGTTTAAGGCTTACTGTATTTGCGATAAGTCTTGCGGAAATCGGTGCAACGTCCTCGATTACTTCAAGCCCGTTTTCTTTAAGAGTTGTACCGGTTTCGACAATATCAACAATACCGTCAGCTAATTCAAGGAGTGGTGCTAATTCAACAGAACCCTCTATTTTTATGATTTCAGTATCCATACCCTTTTTCTCGAAAAAATTTCTTGCGACGTTAGGATATTTTGTAGCGATTGTCTTTACACCGTAACCGCTGTAGAAGTCGTAACCCTTTTTAGTGGCGAGTGCAAATTTGCAACGTCCGAAGCCTAAGTCAACGAGTTCGAAGAATTTGCCGTGCATTTCCATAATGGTATCTTTTCCTACTACACCCATATCACAAACACCGTGTTCAACGTATGTTATTACGTCGTTTGCCTTTGCAAGAACTACTTCCATATTTGCGTCAGGTATGGGAAGAATCAGTTTTCTGCCCTTTTCGTGTACCGCTGTACAATCGAAGCCGAGTTTGTCGAAAAGTCCTACTGTATCTTTTTCAAGTCTTCCCTTTGTGAGTGCTATTCTTATCGGTTTATTCATATTCAGCCTCCGTAAAATCACTGTTGACAACTACAACTTGTGGTATTTTCTTTTCTATAGCGTATGCCCTTACGGTTTCGAGGTCATCAAAAAGTGCATTTTCAACAACAAGTCCCTGCTCCCGTAATGCCTGTGCGGTCTTTATTGCAGAAACTTCAAAGCCTTCCTCGGCGTATACGATAGCATCTATTTTAGGCATTGCCGGAATAACTCCGCTTTTTTCAATGAGTTTTGCAACAGCATTTACATTGACTGCAAATCCAATAGCCGGAGCATCATAACCAAATTCAGAAATAAGTCTGTCATAACGTCCGCCTGATAATACTTCCTCACCGTGTCCCTGCAAGTAGCCTTTTATAATAAGACCGGTGTAGTAGTCTGTCTTGTTGACAAGTCCTAAATCTACAGTTATTGTACCATCATTTCCGCAGAGTTCGGATATATTATTATAGATTTCACGGAGTTCATCAAGAAGATACTTTATATTCTCGTCCGGTATTATCTCTTCTGCCTGTTCAAATACCTCTTCACCGCCGAAAAGTGCCGGTAATTTTTTAAGAGCATAGGTTATATTGCTTTTTTCAATGGAATCAAGTAAATCATTAAGAGCAGGGAAATTCTTCGTCTCAATAAGACGGCGGATTTTTTCCTTGATTTTATCAGAAACATCCAGTCTTTCGACAAGTTCCTTGAAAATTCCTATGTGACCGATTTCAAGTGAAAATTCCATACCAAAGGACTTCAGAGCGGTTACGGCTGTTGAAATGACTTCCAAATCAGCAGATTTTGACTGTGTTCCGATAAGTTCTATACCTGTCTGTACAATCTCATCACTTCTGCCCTTGAGAGCAGGTTCAGTACGGTATACAGTCTGATTATAGAATAACTTCAGCGGAAAAACAGCATCTCTCAGACGTGTTGCCACTACTCTTGCAACCGGCATTGTAGTATCAGGACGCATTACAAGAAGTCTGCCTTTGCTGTCTGTCAGCTTGTATAAGTTTTCCTGTGGAAAATAACGTGAATTAAGATTGAAAACGTCATAAAATTCAAGTCCTGTAGTGATTATCTCACTATATCCGCAACTTCTGAAAAGTTTAACAAGAGTGTTTTCAACATCACGGATAACTAAACATTCACCGAAAAGGTAATCTTTAGTACCCTCCGGAGTTATAAGGTCATAATTTTTCATTAAATTCCTCCATTCACTTTAGCGTGTTAACATGATACTATGATAACACGCTGATATAAAAAAGTCAAGTCAAAAGAAACTAAGTTGTGCAGATTCGGGTAAATCACCAAAAGCCCCCGTAGTTTTAAGCATATCTATTGTAGTTTTTGATACTCCGCTTTCCTGTTGAAATTCTTCTATTGAAACAAAATCGCAATTCTGCACGGCTTTATAAATATCATGTGCCACAGTTTCGCCGACACCACTCATAGCAACAAACGGTATTCTTAACTTGCCGTTCTCTAAAAGATAGTCTACAGCGTGTGATTTATATAAATCTATCGGCAGAAATTCCAGTCCTCTTGTAAGCATTTCGTTTATTATAAGCAGAATATCATATAAATCACTTTCTTTTTTTGTTTTGTTATTACCCATTTCTCTGAGTTCTTCAATCCGATTCCGGACAGCTTCCTTACCTTTTACGGCAAGTTCAGCATCAAAGTCATCACCACGTACTGAAAAATATGTGGCATAATATTCAAGAGGCTTATATAGTTTAAACCAACCTAATTTTATGGCGGCTATTACATATGCGGCGGCATGTGCTTTCGGGAACATATATTTTATTTTCAGACAGCTTTTAATATACCAGTCCGGTACATTATGGGATTTTAACATTTCTATAACTTCCGGTGTGAAGTTCTTAGGAGCTTTTCCCTTACGGGTCCATTCCATAATCTGAAACGCATCTTTAGGCGGTACGCCTTTATATAAAAGATAAGTCATAATGCTGTCACGAGTTCCGATAACATCTGAAATAGTACATACATTATTGTCTATGAGGTCTTTAGCATTGCCTAACCATACATCAGTACCATGTGAAAGTCCGGAAATCTGCAGTAAATCGCTGAATTTGGTTGGTTTTGCGTCAATGAGCATCTGTATAGTAAAATTAGTACCCATTTCCGGAATACCAAGGCTTCCGGTTTTACAGTATATCTCTTCCGGAGTTACTCCGAGTACGGAGCAGTCTGTACACATACGTATTACATCAGGGTCAGTAGTCGGAACATCTTTTATTTTCTTACCTGTGAGGTCTTCGAGATGTTTATATAATGTAGGTACAACGTGTCCGAGTTCGTCGAGTTTCAGAATTGTATCATGAAGTGAATTGAAATCAAAATGTGTAGTTATCATATCTGAATCAGTGGAATCCGCAGGGTGCTGTACCGGTGTAAAGTCATATACTTCATAGTCTGACGGTACTACAACCATTCCGCCAGGGTGCTGACCGGTAGTTCTTTTTATGCCGGTACAACCTATTGAAAGACGTGTCATTTCAGAATTATTATACATTATGCTGTTATCTTCGCAGTATTTCTTTACGTATCCGTATGCGGTCTTATCGGCAACTGCTGAAATAGTTCCGGCTTTGAAAACGTTTGATTTTCCGAAAAGTTCTTCTGTATATCTATGGGCTTTCGACTGATATTCACCGGAAAAATTAAGGTCAATGTCAGGGGCTTTATCGCCGTCGAATCCTAAAAATGTTTCAAAAGGTATGTCATGACCGTCACGTATCATTTCAGTGTTACAATGCGGACAGTTTTTCGATGGGAGGTCAAAACCTGAACCATATGAACCGTCTGTAATAAATTCACTGTACTGACATTCCGGACATACATAATGTGGTGGTAGCGGATTTACTTCTGAAATACCTGCCATAGACGCTACAAACGACGAGCCGACCGAACCCCTTGACCCTACTAAGTAACCGTTTTCAACAGAGTTCCATACAAGTTTCTGAGCGATTATATAAAGCACTGAAAATCCGTGCTTTATAATGGAAGTAAGTTCCCTGTCAAGACGTTTTTCAACGAGTTCCGGCAACGGATTACCATAAATTTCATATGCTTTATCATGAGTTATTTTCTTTAATTCTTCTTCTGCACCGTCAATAGTAGGCGTAAAAGTTCCTTTCGGAATCGGTCTGACAATTTCCACCATATCGGCTATCATGTTCGTGTTTGTTATGACGACTTCCTTAGACTTTTCAGCACCTAAAAATTCAAATTCAGCGAGCATTTCCTCAGTGGTACGGAAATATAAAGGGGCTTGATTTTCAATATCCCTGAAACCCATATTTGCAAGAATTATTTTCCGGTATATAGCATCTTTCGGGTCTATGAAATGTACGTCACAGGTGGCACATACCGGAATATTCAGTTTTTCGCCGAGTGCAACAATACGGC
>CAMWUB010000064.1 GCA_947177345.1 uncultured Ruminococcus sp.
TGTACAATGTTGACCGTAAAATCAATGATACAAATTCACAGCTTTCAAAACTGAGAGTTGATTTCAACGAAGCACAAAAAATTGTAGCTGAACCGTCAAGGAAAGCCGTCTAAAAACGCTGACAGAAGAACTTAATGAAGCTGCAATTGAGGCTAAAAAGAACGCTCCGCAAAAAGAAAAAACCTGTTATTTTGAACGTGCTAAACTTAAAAAAGAGGCTATGCGTGTATCAAAGCAGAAGTCCGACAAAAGCAAGGAAAAATCTAAAAATCCTGAATTAATTGACCAATAATAAAAAAATCAGCGGATAACATACAAAAGTTATCCGCTTGTTTGTTTTAATTTTTATAGTTCTACTATATCGGAATAAAATTCCATAAAAAGACTTGACAAAAAGCCTTCCATGTGATAGAATAGTAATTGCTTAGATTACAACTAAACACACAAAAGGCTTGTTTTGTCTTATGACTATACCATTATATCATAAGATTTCAGTTTTGTCAAGACCTTTTTTTCGGTATGGCAAAAATTTTTTTTGCTTTTTGTGCGTGAATTGTAGTTTGCTATATCTTTTAAAAAAGGAGTATTGCAAATGAATGACGATTTTGAAAGAATCAAACCATTTTTGACTGACTATGTGAACGAAATCACGCAAAAATCACAGAACGGCGGAAAAAATCAGTACATATGTCCGCTGTGTGGCAGTGGGACAGGTTCACACCGTTCGGGAGCGTTTACAGTCTATCCCGACAATAACAGATATTATTGTTTTTCGTGTGAGGCAAAAGGCGATATTTTCGATTTGTACGGAGCAATAAACAACATCAGCGATATAGGCACTATAATCAGGGTATTAAAGTCAAAATATGGAATAGTTTCCGCATCACAACCGATACGACAGAAAAAACAATCCGTAAAGCCCATACAAACAAAAAGCGACAAAAATTATACAAAATTCTTTGAACTCGCTGAAACGCATCTGAATGAAACGGATTATCTGACAAAACGTGGTATATCGCTACAAACTCAGCATAAATTCCGTTGCGGATACGTGGAGAATTTCACATACAAGAACAATCAGACCACATCTGCCGTTATTATTCCAACTTCAAATACATCTTATATGTGGAGAAGTACCACTGAGAACATCAAACGGAAACGTGGAACGGTTCATATTTTCAATCCGCAGGCACTTGAAAATGAATACTGTTTTGTGGTTGAGGGTGAAATTGACTGCATGAGTATTGACGATTGCGGTTTTGCGTGTATCGGATTAGGTTCAACAAGCAATATCCGAAAAATATTTGACCATGACACTTCAAAAACCGTGCTTATTCTCGCTTTGGATAACGACAAGACTGGTAATAAAGCAACCGTTGAACTCGCTAAGTTGTGTGACGAATACGGTGTACCGTATATTACGGCTGAAAAGGATATATGGAGCTGTTGCAAAGATGCTAATGAACTGCTCGTGAAAGACCGTTCCTGTCTAATAGCAAGCCTACAGACCCATTCTGAACGTGCTGTAACGCTTGATAAGGACAAATGGTTACTTGAATGTCTTGACCGTCAACAAGCTGATTCCGATTGGCGTACTGGTCTTTTGCGTAACCAGTCCGATAACGCTATAAAGAATAATTTGCACAATATTCACGTTATACTTGAAAATGATGCTAAATATAGGGGCAAAATCCGCTTCAACGAACTGAAGCAGATGCGTATTCATGGTGATGACGATTGGAGTGATTATTCAGACTGCTGTATTAAACTGTATTTAGAGGAAGAATACGGAGTTACAACTTCTGTAGAAACTATCAATCAGGCGTGTACTATCATAGAACGCAAATACGCCTATCACCCTATAAAAGACTATCTGAACGCTGTACAATGGGACGGTATTCCCCGAATAAAAAGCGTATTTTCGGACTTCTTAGGTGCTAACGATAACTTGTATACACGTTCTGTAGCCGTTGTAACATTCGTCGGAGCGGTTGCGAGAATCTTTGAACCTGGTGTTAAGTTTGATACGTGTACGGTCTTTGTCGGTAAACATGGTATAGGAAAGTCCAAATTTATAAGCAAGATAGCCGTAAAACCTGAATGGTTTACTGACGGTGTGACCACTTTCGACGGTAAAGACTTCTATGAAAGCATACAAGGCAAATGAATTATCGAACTCGGCGAGGGTACGGCATTTCAGAAATCCATTAAAGAACGCAGTAAACAGGCGATTGCAAGCCAACAGGACGTATATCGTAAGCCTTACGGACGACACCCCGAACAACGTCCGAGACAATGCGTTTTCCTCGGTACTACTAATAATTATGACTTCCTGAAAGATGAAACTGGTGACCGTCGTTATTACCCGATTGATGCAAATATTTCCAAGGCTACAAGAAATATCGACAGAGACTTAACACCTGAATATATCGCTCAGTTATGGGCAGAGGCGGTATATCTCTACAGGAACGGTCAAAGCATTTACATTCAGGACAGTCAGGTTATCGCCTTAGCTGAACATGAGCAACGCAAACACTTCGACGAAAGCCCTTTACAGTCGGATATATTCAACTTCCTTGAAATTCCGATTACTACAGACTGGTATAATGAAAGTTTGGAGTCAAGGCGAGATTATATTACTGCTTATCAGAATGGCAACGCATCGGCAGGAGCTTACAGGCGTGACCGTATTTCCGTTAAGGAAATTGCTTGTGAACTATTTGGATATGAACTTAATCAGCCTATTGAGCGTAAAATGTCACTAGAGATTGCACGCACTCTTACCGCTTTAGGTTGGAATAAAACAGGCAAAACAGAATGGATAAAACCATATGGCAATGTAAAAGTATACTACTGTTAATCTTAAAAACCTCACTATCAATGATTTGTCCCCATCGGAGACCCCCGAAAAAATTTATATATATTCCGCCGACAGTGTGCAGAAGTCAGCAGAAAATACAGGTTTATTCAAGACTCATGAGTGTACCCATGAATACAGGAAGTGAAGTTTCAGTATCTACTATACAATAAACAAAAGGTCTGTCAAGGATTACTTCTTTTTTCTCTACAGGAATTGAAGCACAACCATCTGATGCCTCTACTACTGTAACGGCTGCTGCTCTTGTGCCTTCCGTGTTTACCTCAATGAAAGTATTGTGGAGTACACGGCTTATAAATAACTGTCCTGTCGCAGTTTCTGCCATATTAGAGAAATCAGCATCCGGAGCGAATGCAGTCGCCATACCCATATCGGAAAGAACATCTTTAAGCTCTGTGCTGTAATCATAGCTGAATTTAGGCATACCTGTATCAATTGTTTCTTCCTGCGGATTAGCAAGAATATTATGCAATGATTCGGGTGTAAGACCTTCTACATACTCAACCACAGAAATATCTTCGTCGGGGAGAAGTGTTGCAAATGCATATCTTCCTCCTTCATAATATTTCATAAAGCCTATGGCATTTTCGTCCTCAAGGTAGTAATACTCATCAGAATACATCATGTCTGCGGTTTGTATAGTACCGTCATAAGCCGTGAAATCACGTCTGTAGGAATAACCGTAATCGGTATATGGAATCTGCCATTTAGCATCAAAAGTAACTGCATTTATCAGATACATAACAACGTCGCCATTTATTTTGTCGAGTACTTTATTAATCATGTGGTCGGTGTTTGTGTCAACCCAGCTGTTAATATCATCAACTGTAGTATCGTCAAAAGGTGCTTTGAATACTTCCGCACTGTAGTAGTCAACAACATTCTGTAAAAATTTGGAACTTACCTGTATACGTTCTTCGTCGTCACGTGTCCATACAGAATTAGCAGTAAGAAGCTTGCACTTTTCGTCATTCGGCTGAGTAGTTCTCTGCGTATAGAGGTACTTGTTGAGTTCAGCAAAATCAATTCCGCCACCGATAACGTTTTCCATTTCCTCTTTTGTGATACCGTTCGCACCGTTTCCGGTCATAGCGATTGCCTGAACAACAGAATAAGGCGATACAAGAACGTTTTCATTTTCCCTGACTGTATTCTTGAAAAGTTCAAGTGCAAATTCAGTCTGACCGTTTACAAAAGTTTCGTCAGTATTTTTTCCCTCAACTTCTTCGGACTTTATGTCTGCGGTAAGTTCCAAAGCACCGTCAAGAGCGGGAGGAAGAAGAAAATGATTATTTTCAACAAGAGCCTGTTTCATAGCACAGAGGTCAAAAATATCTACAATACCATCACCTGTAAAGTCAACAGCTTTCCAGTTGTCAATAGTACCTTCTCCCATGAGCCAGTTCTTGAGAGTGACAGCATCTGCTATTCCGAAATAACCATCACCGTTAGCATCGCCCTCAACTACAGGCGGAGGTGCAAACGCTTCAAATATATATCCGTATTCCTCCGCCTGCTCCTGAACTCTGCTGTTTTCATCTGCTGTAATTCTTACATCTGAAGTATCTCCCATTAAAGCAAAACGGTCAATTTCACAGTCGGGATTTCTCACTGCCATTGAGCGTAATCCCGACGGCAGAGAACGTGCGGAAATCTTCTCAACGTTTTCAGGAACAACAAGGGTAGTCATAAGCTCACAGCCATAGAAAACGCCTTCTTCAAGGACTGTCAGACTTTCCGGAATGTCAACATGACGTAAATATTTACAGTTTTCAAAAGCCTGTGCGCCTATTTTACTAATGCTGTCGGGAAGATTTATTCCCCCCTGATTATAACGCAGGTCGCAGTTATAGAACGCTCTGACACCTATACTTTGTAAGCTTTTCGGAAATGATACTTTCATAAGGGACGTACAGTTAAGGAAAGTTTCGTCTTTAATTGCTGTTACACCCTCTGGAATGTTCACTTCTTTAAGTTTGGTGTCACCCTGAAAAGCACCTTTTCCGATATATTTAATAGTATCCGGAAGTTCGACTGCTGTTATTCTGGTATTTCCTGCAAAAGCGTTATCACCTGCACTTGTTACTGGCAGACCGTCGATTTCTGCCGGTACTCTGATAATTCCGTATGCATTTGTGGAAGTAGCGACAATTTCAATGTGATTGCCATAGTTCTTATAAAGAAAATCGTAATAGACCTGAGTTTTCACTTCTTCCTCAACAACAACAGCACCGTTGGCACTTGCGTTAAATACTGGCTGTATATAACCACACATCTGTGCAGTCATGCATAAACAGGTAACAGCAGTAAGAATTTTTTTTGCTTTCATGCTAATTCCTCCTTGATTATACGTTAGTGGATATATGTTTTATTTGGTTTCATTATGAATAACGTTTCAGGAGTATAAAATGTGCGGTTTTTATTGTAAATTGTTTATGAATAATTTGTAATTTTTATTCAATATAGTTGCCACCTTCGGGAATATCGTCCGGCGAAATCCATTCTATATCATATTGTATGCTTCCGGTTGTTACAAGTTCGCATATACACTTCCATGCAATTTCGGGAGAAATAAAAAGTCCCTCTGAAACATAAAGACCGTCACCCCATACGTCAACGACTTTATCAAGATTGTTTCTGTCGTGCAGTGACAGACGAGTACTTTCGCCGTCGTGATAACCTAAAAATACGCCGTATTCTTTCACGGACGCTAAAGCAATACCTTTGCCTTTGTTGTCGATATATCCACAGCAATCCATAAATCTGTCAGGATATAAAAAGTCTTTCAGTTCATCGAGTGTTTTACCGGAAAAATGAACATACTCATTTTCGGTAAGGTCAATATCATATGTTGCACTCATAATTTTCAGCCTCCTTGTGAATGTCAGAATTGCAGTCCATAAGACATTCTGATTTTATTTCTTCTGTAAAAAGATTACGCCTGATTAGTTCATTTACTGCACTTTCACGACAGCATGAACACATTGATTTTTCGTACACGAAAAATATAAATTCGTCGGGTATTTCCTCTATATTGCGGATAATTTCCAAAACAATATTGTGCCAGCCGGAATCATTTGTACGATTGACTTCAAAGTGATTAATAATTTCAAGCAGAAAATTTTTGTCGTCATGGGAGTAATTGTTAATAAGTATCATGACAAGTTCATCAGGAAAATTTTTTCTGTATTTCCTTAATTTTTTCAGCGCAAAGTCATGTACACATTCCGCCTTTATATATAACAATGCTTCAACAGCAGTTTCACGGAGTTTTTTATTATCTGAACAAGCATAATCAATCAGAATTTCCGGTGAAAGTGGAAACAGACTTGACGAAATTGTAAAAGCACGGAGCAGGTCAGCTTTTTTATTTTCGTCTTTTTCAGAAATTATTTTTTCAGCAATTTTAATTTTTTCGGAATTTTCCGCACGCCTGAATGCTATAATGTCCTTACGCTGTACTGACTGTTTTTCAGCAAGTTCTATAAAATCTTCTGCTGACATATTTTTTCTTTTGGTTATACGTTCCTCTTCTTTGTGGAACATCACACGCCGGAAACGTCTGATTCCTGTGTTTTTACTGCTGATAATGTCAAGTTCTTCTGCAAGGTATTTTTCGCCGTACTTTTCACAGGTGCAGTCCCAGAACCACATAAACTCTTGTTTCAGTATATCATCGGACTCTCTCCTGCGACGTATGAAAAACTTTCCCATATCCTCGAATATTTTTAAAGTATGTTTAATAGTACCGTTCTGCATTACGATAATTGCCATATATTCGTAACACTGTGAAACGTTATCAGCACGTACGCTCCATTGCAGAGACATAAGCAGATTATAAAGTTGTTTGTATTTTTCTATAATAGCTTTCCGTGCCGATTCGTCACAACAATCGCTGGCAAAGTAATCAATAAAATCACATAAATGATTTATTAAATGCCAGTCTTCACAGACTTCCTGTGAAAGAAACTTTTCAATTGCGGGTTTCAGAAAATAGTTATAGTCATCGTACTGAAAGGCGAGGTTATACATAAAAAAACTTCTCGTCGTCAGTTGCAGAAAAACACCGTCCATGACCGCAAAGCATATACTGTCTGAAATCTTCTTTATTCATTTTTTACCTCTGTTAATAAGTAACTTTATTATACCATGTTTACAGCAAAACGTCAAATAATATTGACTTTTTATATATAACATGGTATAATTTTTCTGTAATATAAATAAAGCAGGTGACGTTATGGAATATGTAAAGGAAGTTTTCGCATCATATAACAAAAAGTATATCCGCATATATCAGGCTTACAACTCCACTATAGCTGAGGAAGCAGTCAGATTACAGAATTTCGGGAACAGTTTCAACACCAACCGAATGACTTGGATTAAACCGTCATTTCTTTGGCTGATGTACCGTTCCAACTGGGGGACTAAGAAAAATCAGGAGTGCATACTTGCTGTAGACGTACATCGTGATTTTTTTAACAGAATGCTTGAAAAAGCTATACTGACTTCTCCGGACTCTATGATGTTTGACGGCAACGAATGGGAAAAGCGTTTTAAAAACACTGATGTATACTGTCAGTGGGATTCCGACAGGTCTTTGAACGGCACACCCATAAATCGTTACGCAATAC
>CAMWUB010000065.1 GCA_947177345.1 uncultured Ruminococcus sp.
ATACAAAACACAATGATTACAGTTTCATTTATAGTATCGGCTTTAGCAGTTACATCAATATGTACATCTTGTCAGGGGAATGACCCACCGCAAGATGACGATATTTCAGTAATAAATACCGAAAATAATACGGAAACTGCTTCCGGAACTGAAACGGAATCGACTACCACTACTACAGATACCGTATCTACAGAAGAATCCACCGAAACAACAACCGAAACAGTCACTGAAGTTCAGACTATTGTTTCAATAGAACTTATGACTACTTCTACTATTCCTACAACTACTACTGTCACATATCAGGAAATAAGCGTTCCGATGGGTACTCAGGCGGAAGTAACTAAACCACCGGTCACTGAATACGATGTCCCACCTGAATTATATATGACTACTCGTTCTACTGAAGCACCTACTGAACCACCTGTAACTACTGAACCCCCTACCGCTGGTACTTATGTAGGCAGTTCGCCTAACAGTGATTTTTATCAGTCAAGACTTGTTATAGCCGGTGACTCTATAGCATACGGATTCAATGCATACGGATATATTCCGAATGAACGCAATATAGCTACTGAATCTGTTTCCATGTGGAATCTCGATTACTTTACATTCAGTACCGGTATGGGTCTTGTCGATACCATAGCTTATATGAATCCCGATATACTTTATATGTCAATGGGTATGAATGACGTAAATATGTCAACACCGGAAGAATACGCTGAGGCATATAAAAATACAATCTATGAAATAAGAAACAGAGTTCCCGATATACATATAATAGTTGCCGGTATAACTCCGGTAACTGATACTTCAGGTTTCGTAAGCAATGAAACTATCAGGGATTTCAATACGGCACTCGAAAATATGGTAGATGAGATATATTCAAATCATGTATACTATTTCGACGCTTATTCAGTAGTTGCAGACCCTGAAACCCTCGAACTTCGTCCGGAATGTACCGGCGGTGATGGTATTCACCTTGTTTCCAACTGCTATTATGATTTACTTAACTCCTTATATGATATGCTTGACGAAACACCGGTAAAATCCAATATTGAAAAGAAAGAACTCGGTTTACAATAAATTAATAATTCATATTATTTCAACTCCTCAAAAGTCAAAAGCTTATCTCTGTAATATTCGTATTGTTTTTTTCTTAATTCAATTTCTTTATATAACGATTTTATAAGTTCGTCGTTTTTTTCGGAATAATTATCAAGTATACGGATAATTTCACGTTGTACCTCTAAAGGTGGCACAGGGATTTTATATGGCGTTAATAATTTTACGCTTAAACCGCCTCTGTTACCGTCGCCGTTAGAAATAATGCGTAATTCCTCATATTTACTATCCAAATAATAATACAAATATTTATAATTCAATATATCTTTACATATAAGTGAACATAAAGACTGATTAGTACACAATTCAATTTCTGTTATCGCTACTTTTCCCCTTGTTTTTCCTTGTCCTGCTAATGCTATTACTACTGAATGTATTGGTACTAACTTTGTACTTGCGTTGTCATAACCTGCTTGTGTTATTTTAGTTTCAGTAGAAAAAATTCTTTTTAAATTAACTTCTCCGGAACTCATCCAAGAAATCGTACCATTTTCCCAATAATCAGGATTGCTTTTACTTGGAGTTGCTCCGGTAACAAGCTTACAAACATCTCCCAGTGTTTTAAATTCCACGCCATCGGGACAAAGTTTATTTATTAAATTATTTAGTTTACTCATGCTTTTATCACTTCTTTCAGTAAAAATATTCTGCCGGAGTTCCTATCCATCCGACAGAATTTTTTTATTACTTCCTACCCTCTGCACAAATCCAGTTAGTACCCGCTTTTGTATGGATTTTCACATCTTTAAAACCGGCATTTACAAGTAATTCATGAAACTCTTCCGGAGCAGGATTATATAAATTATATTTTCTGATGTTTTCAAGTTCCTTATCAGTGAGTTCCGAACCTCCGTGTATATCCGCTACAATAAGAAATATTCCGCCGGTTGCAAGTACTCTATGGACTTCTTTCAGATTTTCCGGAGGATTTTTCCAGAAGTAAAAACTTTCAACTGTTATTATCCTGTCAAAAGAATCGTCATTAAAAGGCATTTTTTCGACAGATGCTTCAACAATATTCATTTTACCGGCTGAAATACTTCCGGCGTTATGCTGACTGCTCATCTTTACGGATACCGGCGAATAGTCAAGACCGGTAAGATGTCCGGAAGTTATTTTTTCTGACATTCTCCTGAGAGTCTCACCACCTCCGCAACCTATATCAAGTACGGTTTCATTGCCGGAAAGTTTAATAAAATCCAATGCCCAGCCGGTGACATCATAGTGTGATACGTTCATTCGGGTGAGCATCTGTTCACCGGCTGTACCGGTAGGCTTTGCCGGATTACCCTGCTCAGTTATTGATTTTTCTTTTTCGTTCATATTATTTCAACTCCTCAAAATTCAGTAATTTGTCCCTGTAGTATTCATATTGTTTTTCCCTCAAATCAGTTTCAAGTTTCAAAAGTTCTATAATTTCCGTAAAATTATCAAGTATTCTGACAATTTCACGTTGTACCTCTAAAGGTGGCACAGGGATTTTATATGGCGTTAATAATTTTACGCTTAAACCGCCTCTGTTACCGTCGCCGTTAGAAATAATGCGTAATTCCTCATATTTACTATCCAAATAATAATACAAATATTTATAATTCAATATATCTTTACATATAAGTGAACATAAAGACTGATTAGTACACAATTCAATTTCTGTTATCGCTACTTTTCCCCTTGTTTTTCCTTGTCCTGCTAATGCTATTACTACTGAATGTATTGGTACTAACTTTGTACTTGCGTTGTCATAACCTGCTTGTGTTATTTTAGTTTCAGTAGAAAAAATTCTTTTTAAATTAACTTCTCCGGAACTCATCCAAGAAATTGTACCATTTTCCCAATAATCAGGATTACTTTTACTTGGCGTTGCTCCGGTAACAAGCTTACAAACATCTTCCAGTGCTTTAAATTCCACGCCGTCGGGACAAAGTTTATTTATTAAATTATTTAGTTTACTCATGTTTTTATCACTTCTTTCAATAAAGATTCTGCCGGAGTTTCCCCCGACAGAATTTTTTATTTATTCTACTGTAACGCTTTTAGCGAGATTCCTCGGCTTGTCAACGTCGTAACCCTTTGCGACTGATACATAATATCCTAAAAGCTGTAGCGGTATTACTGAAAGACTTCCGGCAAAAAGAGGGTCAGTTTTCGGTATATATACAGTGAAATCCGCTGTATCTTCAATATTATAGTTGCCATAAGTCGTAAGTCCCATGAGTGAAGCACCACGGCTTTTAACCTCTACCATGTTGCTGACTGTCTTTTCATATAAATCCGGTTGTGTAAGAACGCCTATAACAAGTATACCGTTTTCAATAAGGCTTATAGGTCCGTGTTTGAGTTCACCGGCTGCATATGCCTCGGAATGTATATAGCTTATTTCTTTCATTTTCAGACTTCCTTCGAGGCTTATGGCGTAATCTATACCACGTCCGATAAAAAATGCATCTTTAGCACCGGCGAGCTTGTTAGCAAACCATTGTATACGCTCCTTGTCTTCAAGAATTTTTTCTATCTTATCCGGAATTGTATAGAGTTCCGTAAGCATTTCAGAACAGCGTTCCGGTGTTATTTCCTCACGTATTGTAGCGAACTTCATGGCAAGCAAGTAACCGGCTATTAGTTGTGTACTATATGCCTTAGTAGTAGCTACGGAAATTTCAGGACCTGCAAGCGTATAGAAAACATTATCTGCCTCACGAGCTATTGACGAACCTACTACATTTACGATTCCTAAAGTTTTTACGCCACATTCCTTAGCCTCACGGAGTGCCGCAAGACTGTCCGCTGTTTCACCCGACTGGCTTATTATTATTACAAGACTGTTTTTAACAAGTTTCATTTTTCTGTATCTGAACTCCGAAGCAAGTTCCACACGTACAGAAAGTGATGTCAGATTTTCAATGACATACTGTACAGCCATTCCGACGTGATACGCTGAACCACACGCAACTATATATATCTGACTTAGATTCTTTATTTCTTCGTCAGTAAGTCCCATTTCACTGAAATCTATTTTACCGTCCCTTATTACAGAATTTATTGTATCTCTTAAAACTTTCGGCTGTTCATAGATTTCTTTCAACATGAAGTGTTCATATCCACCCTTTTCAGCGGATTCGGCATCCCACTTTATTTCAGTAAGTTCTTTCTGTATCTCCTCACGGTCAATATCATAGAAAGTAACTTTTCCCTTTTCGAGTTTCGCAATTTCCATATTGCCGATATAGTATACATTTCTTGTGTACTTCAGTATAGCCGGAACATCTGAGGCTACATAAGTTTCGCCGTCAGTAACTCCGATAATCATAGGGCTTTCCTTACGGGCTGTATAAATTTCTTCCGGACAGTCGCTGAACATTACCGCCAATGCGTATGAGCCTCTTATCCTAATCATAGCACGTGCGATAGCATCTACAGCACCGAGATTATATTTTTTATAGTAGTAGTCTATGAGTTTTACTGCTACTTCCGTATCTGTCTGAGACTTGAATGTATATCCGCTCTTTGAAAGTTTTTCCTTTAATTCCTGATAATTTTCTATAATACCGTTATGAACACATATAACATTTTCGTCGTCGCTTGCGTGTGGGTGAGCGTTCAGTGTAGAGGGTTCACCATGTGTAGCCCACCTTGTATGACCTATTCCGCAACAACCTTTTACCGCTTCACCGTTGTTAGTCATTTCCTTAAGGGTCTTAAGTTTGCCCTTAGCCTTAACTATTTCCGTTTTACCGTCACCATCACGGACTGCTATTCCGGCTGAGTCGTAACCTCTGTATTCAAGTTTTGACAGACCGTCAAGCAGAATCGGAGCAGACTGTTTAGTTCCTGTAAAACCTACTATTCCGCACATAATATAAATCTCCTCCATATTTAAATTTTATTATATTATAACCTGAAACAAATATTTTGTCAATCGTAAATTAAACTTTATCCCCCCGCACACAACGGAGGGATAAATAAATTATTTTCACTTCAGAGGCTCACCACATTCAGGGCAGAACCTCGGAATATTATTCGGATTTTCAGGAATCCAGCCACATGACGAACACATAACGGACTGTTCTTTTTCCGACGGCTTAGGCTTACCGCATTCCGCACAGAATTTACCAGTATTTTCCGCACCACATGAACATTTCCACCTGCCATTATCGGACGGCTTAGGTTTACCGCAGTTCTGACAGAATTTACCGGTATTCTCCGCACCACATGAACACTTCCATATACCTTGTGTCGTTTGCTTAGGAGTTCCGCAATTAGCACAGAATTTACCGGTGTTATTAGTTCCGCAAGAACATCTCCACGAATTAGCGGAATTATTTTGCTGTTGCTGTTGTACTCCCATCTGGAATAACTGTTGTGCATTAAGTCCGCCTGCTTGTTGTGCCATATTCATACCATAGAAACCCATGCCTGCTCCGTTAGGATTGCCTGCTGCGGTGGTCATAGCGTTTGCCTGTGCGTTAACGAGCATTGCGGCAGCGTTTGAAGCGTCACGATTCCATGCAGTATCCTCAAATTTTTTTATTCTTTCCTCGTCGTCTTTCGAGATTGTCACCGAATTTATAGCAACTGAAACTACTTCCAGCCCTCTTTTTTCGCTCCATTGCGGTGATAATACACTACTCATAGCGGATGAAAGTTCTACTGTATGCAATGGCAATTCGTCGTATCTTAAACCATTCTGTGAGAGTTTCGCAAATGCCGGATTCAATGCGTTAAGAAATTCTGATTTCAACTGCTGGTCTATATTAGTACGCTTATAGTCAGAAGAAACATTTCCGCATACGTTTGTATAGAAAAGTAACGGGTCTGAAATGCGATATGAGTATACACCGTTACAGCGTACACCAACAGTGAAATTTCTGCCTATATCCGTATATGTCATGCGGAACGGTACAGGATTCTGAGTACCGAATTTGTTATTGGTAAGTTCCTTGAGATTGAAATAATATACCCTCTGGTCATGAGCGGTATCTCCACCGAAAGAAATTCTCTTGCCGATAAGTTTAAAAGTTTCTTTTATATTACTTCCGAGATTGCCACCGAAAAGGCTGGGTTCTGTAGACATATCGTATATGTATTCACCCGGAACAGCACATACTTCCACAACAGCCCCCTGGTCTACAATAATCATGCACTGACCGTCGCTTACTGCGATTTTACTTCCGTTAGTGATTATATTGTCATTTCCCCTGTTAGAAGAAAAAGTACTTGTTTTCTTTTTGCCCTTGACAACGAGTACATCAGCCGGAAGAGCATCACAATAGAAAAATTCCTTCCATGTATCGCCAAGTGCTGAACCTGTTGCAACCAAAGCCGCCTGAATAAGTCCCATATTTAATTGGCTCCTTTCATAAATCAGATTTTATAAATTAATTATAACATATCTTTGTGTAAATTGCACGTATTTTTGAAAAAATTTTCACGAAATACAATATTTTTATCTTTTAACTTTTTGTCATTCCCATTCTTTCCAGACTTCCGGACAATATCCGACAGTTGCCTTTTTACCGTTACGGACTACCGGAGTTTTTATTATATGCTGATTCTCAAAGATTTTTTCTTCACGGTCTGTATCTGAGAGGTATTTTATAAGGGTGATTAAGTCCTTGTCCTTGGCGTTTTCGTCAATGAGGCTATCAAGACCACCGACTGACTGTTTAACGCTGTTAAATTCTCCCCTGCTCATACCCTTTTCTTTCATGTCGATAAACTGACACTTTATCCGACGTTCTTTGAAAAAACGTTCAGCCTTTCGGGTATCGGAGCATTTTTTTGTACCGAATATCTGTATATTCATATAATATCAGTCCTCCTGTCTGAAAGCTACTTCTGCAAGGTTTTCTGCTTCTCGTGTGAGATTAAATTCAATGTTTTTCATGTCTAAACCGCTCTGTGCAAAATAAAGCCTTACGGCAGTAAATCTTGAAAATATCGGTATCTCTTTTGAATACGAAACCGGCTGACCGTTAGTACCGTTCCATGTGAAAGTACCGGAAGCCGTACCCATTACAAAAAGAGTAACCGGAATCTGTGCTGTTTCGCTCTGATTAGATGACGCTGTAATTTTTACTTCATAAAAACCGGCTTTATTTACAATAAGTGAAAAACTATAATAACTTCCCTTTACAGCTTTTATATCTGTCAAATCAAGAGTTAAATTTCCGTCCAGTTCATAGAATACTACCGGCATATCGTTTTCGGTGTCGCCGTCCGGACGGTTTATTATTTCAACCTTTTCTTCCGTACCGTCAAGGCGTTCCATAGCGTGAGTATTTATAAGGAAATTACATATATTCATGGCGTTCCGCTGAAGTTCGCACCGGAAAATATTTCCTT